>CALPUT020000232.1 GCA_943326825.2 Chryseobacterium gleum
AGAATGTAATAACTTTAGCAAAACAGTTCAATGTTCCAACAACAGTAGATCCTAAAAACAAAAACTTTTTTGCTTACAAAAATGTAACGTTATTCAAGCCTAATTTAAAAGAGTTGAAAGAAGGTGTGGGGATGACTTTTAAATTTGAGGAAAATGATTTATTTGAAGAAGCTGTTACAAGATTAGAACAAAATTTAAATAATAAAATTTCTTTTGTAACGCTATCAGAACATGGAGTGTTCATAAAAGATGCTGAAAAAAAACATTATATTCCGGCTCATATTCGAAATATTGCGGATGTAAGTGGGGCAGGAGATACTGTGATTTCTGTTGCTACTTTGTGTTTAACTGTAGATTTACCAATTCATTTAATCGCTGAAATTGCTAATTTAGCGGGAGGATTAGTTTGTGAAAAAAGTGGTGTAGTTTCAATTGACAAAAATCAATTGATTAGTGAAGTTGAAAAAACGATAGTATAATGAGCGAAATAGTAGTAAAACCATACGGTTCAGATAAATCAAAGAAAGAGGAAGTTGCTCAAATGTTCAACAATATCTCAAAAAAATACGATTTTTTAAATCATTTTTTATCGCTTGGAATTGATAAAATTTGGAGAAGAAAAGCTGTAAATTTATTGAATGAAGTTAAACCTAAAAAGGTTTTAGATATTGCTACTGGTACTGGAGACTTCGCAATTGCGACATTAAAAATTCAACCTACTGAAGTTATTGGTGTTGATATTTCACAAGGAATGATCGATGTAGGTATTGAAAAAATCAAAAAGATGAAGCATGATGATGTCATTACGCTTCAATTAGGTGATTCTGAAAATTTACCTTTCGAGGATAATTATTTTGATGGGTTAACAGTTGCATTTGGTGTTCGTAATTTTGAAAATTTGGAAAAAGGATTAGCTGAAATGCTTCGTGTGATTAGATCAGGAGGTAAAGTTGTTATTTTAGAGTTTTCTAAGCCTAAAAAATTCCCTGTAAAACAAGGTTATGCAATTATTTCAAAATATATCATTCCTTTTTTTGGTAAATTAATTTCAAAGGACGATAAAGCTTATGCATATTTACCCGAATCTATTGCAGCATTTCCAGAGGGTGAGAGTTTCACATCAATTCTAATTAAATTAGGATATACTGATGTTAAATCGCAACTTGTTTCTGGAGGTATTGCTACTATTTATACTGGAATAAAATAATTTATTAAAATTGATAAGCAATATTTCAATATCACAATATCACAAACGTTCATATTAAATATGAAAAAAACCTTTTTTTTTATAGCAGTTGTATTTCCTAGTATGCTTTTTTCTCAAAAGGAATTAACTAAAAATTATAGGACTTTTGATCAAAAAGTAATTCATTTTGGATTTATGCTAGGAGCAAATAAAGGAAGTTACGATGTGTATACATATAACGATGCTTATTCAAAATATGGCCTTACATCATTAACATCAAAAAAAATACCTGGAGGACAAGTAGGAATAGTTACAACATTAAGATTAGGTACTCCTATTTTACGTTTACGAATCATACCGACACTTTCTTTTCAAGAAAGATCGCTTATGTATTCTTATGTAAATCCAGATCCAACTATGAAAGATTCTCCTATTATTAAAGAGCAGAGAATTAATTCAACTAATTTAGATTTTCCTATGATGCTTCAGTTTAGAACATTAAGAATGAATAATCTAGCCGCATATTGTTTAGTTGGTATGCAACCTTCAATTGATTTACAGTCTCAAGAGTATGCAACTCAAAATATTGCTAATCCGTTTATTAAGGTTTTCAAAAAAGATTTTCAAGGTCAAGTTGGTGCAGGTGTTGAGTTTTTTGCTCCCTATTTTAAATTTGGTATGGAGTTGAAATATTCTCAAAGTTTTTCAAATAATTTCATTCAAGATAATACTAAAATTTCTTTACCAATTAATACTCTCTATAACCGTGTTTGGTGGTTTTCATTAATTTTTGAAGGGTAATGATTCAATCAGTTCAATTTCAAGTTACTCCCGAACAAGCTAAAAATCAACTATTTCTTAAAAGTAGAATTGAAGAAGAATTGGGATTGAAAAATTCTGATTTTGATTTTTATTGGAAAAAAAGATCAATAGATGCTCGAAAGGCAGCAATAAAAATCAATTGTACATTTGAAGTTTTTTCAAATGGAGAGAAACGAAATGATGAAGTCTATTATAAACCTCAAAATGTAAAGGGTAAAAAGAAAATTGCAATTGTTGGCGCTGGTCCTGCTGGACTTTTTGCAGCATTACACGCGATCGAATTAGGATTATGTCCAATTGTTTTTGAAAGAGGTAAGGATGTTCGTTCTAGAAGAAGAGATTTAGCAAAATTGAATAAAGATTCGATTGTCAATCCTGAATCAAATTATTGTTTTGGCGAAGGAGGTGCCGGAACATATTCTGATGGCAAGCTATATACACGATCAAAGAAAAGAGGTGATGTTGATAAAGCTTTGCAATGGTTTGTGCATTTTGGAGCAGATGAAGATATCATGGTTGATGCACACCCACATATTGGTACAAACAAATTACCGAATATTATTGTTGCAATGCGAGAGCAAATCATTACTGCTGGTGGAGAAGTTAATTTTGAAATGAAATTAACGGATATTAATATTGATAATAAAGGAATTAAGTCTATTGAGTTAAATAATAAGTTTAAACTTGAATTTGACCATGTTATATTAGCGACTGGTCATTCTGCTCGTGATATTTTTGAATTATTACATGCTAAAAAAATTCGTTTAGAGTCAAAGCCATTTGCTTTAGGAGTAAGAGTTGAACATAGCCAAGAAATGATTGACAAAATTCAGTATTCAGGACGTTTAAATGATGATTATTTACCACCGGCTTCCTATTCTTTAGTTTCTCAGGTTGATGGAAAAGGCGTTTATTCTTTTTGTATGTGTCCTGGAGGGATTATAGCTCCTTGTGCTACAGCTGAAGGCGAGGTTGTTACAAATGGTTGGTCTCCTTCAAAAAGAAATAATCCTTATTCTAACTCAGGAATTGTTGTAACAATTAAACCTGAAGAATTACCAAATTATTCGAAAGACAATCCATTTATTGCTTTAGATTTTCAAAAATCAGTTGAAAAGGCATGTTGGGAAGCGGCAGGAAAAACACAGAAAGTCCCTGCACAATGTTTAAAAGACTTTGTTGAGAAAAAAATTTCAAAAGATTTCCCTCGTTCTTCTTATGTTCCTGGAATTGTGAGTGTTGATTTAAATACAATTTTACCTGAATTTATAGCTTCAAGATTAAGAAAAGGATTTGTTGATTTTGATAAGAAAATGAGAGGTTTTTTGACGAATGATGCGGTATTACACGCTCCTGAATCACGAACTTCATCTCCTGTTCAAATACCTAGAGATCCAATAACAATGCAACATCCAGATGTCAAAGGCCTATATCCTTGTGCTGAAGGTGCAGGTTATGCAGGTGGGATTATTTCAGCGGCAATTGATGGGATGAAATGTGTTGAAGCAATAAATAAGTCGTTAAATGGAGAATAGTTTAGATAAATACGATCAAGTCAATTTTCATGTTGTATTAATTGAACCTCAAATTCCAAATAATACAGGGAATATTGGACGTTTATGCGTAGCTACTAAAAGTAGATTGCATTTAGTTCATCCTCTTGGTTTTGAAATTTCTGATACTCGCGTTAAAAGAGCTGGTTTAGATTATTGGCCAGATTTAGAATTGATTCATCATCAAAATTTTGAAAAATGGATTGAAACTGTTGATCCGAATGCTAAAATCTATTTTTTTTCAGCAAGAGGGACTAATTCATTTTATGATAATCAATTAAATACAGGTGATGTTTTTGTTTTCGGCAAAGAAGCAGATGGTTTGTCTCCAGAAATATTAGAAAAATACAAAGATAAAGTTGTAACGATTCCATTTCCAGGTAAAGTTAGAAGTTTCAATATCGCAAACGCTGTTTCGATGGTTCTTGGTGAAGGTATTAGACAGATTTACTAGAATAATTATTATAAGTCTTTATTAAAACTATGAATATCATTGTGGTTTTCTTCGATCTTATCTTTAATTCGTTTAATTGTTTGAGCTAACATAAAAATATCAACAGTTGCATTTTTATTAATCCAATCCCAACTTTCTTTTTCATTTTCGATAGCCATTGCAATATGATAAAGTAATTCAAATTTATGTTTCTTTAACCATATCTGAGCAGAAATAATACCTTCTGAAGCATTGATCATAGCCATTAAATGAGGGTATCCATTTTTCATTAACCATTCACGTGCATCATTATTTAAAAGTATGGCAGAAGAAGCAACAACTAATTCTTCGTAACCATTGTCTTTCAACCATTTGATTATTTCCTGATTTCCTTCAATTGCTTTTATCCAAGCAACAATTATTTTAGGGTGATAATCTAATGGTTTAAATGGGGTAACTTGAACTTTATTTTCAATTGATATATCTTTTTTCTTTTTGTTAAACCACATCTTACTGTAAAGTATTAATTGTAAAATAAATAAGCAACTAATATAGCTGTAACACCACCAATTACATCACAAAAAATCCCAGCTGAAGCAGCATATCTTGTATTGGTAATCTTAACTGATCCAAAATAAACGGCTATAACATAAAAAGTTGTTTCTGTACTTCCTTGAAATGTTGCAGCTAATTTCCCTACAAATGAATCTACACCAAATGAATTAAATGTATCTACCATTAAA
>CALPUT020000233.1 GCA_943326825.2 Chryseobacterium gleum
ACTAATATTTTAAACAGTGTTATTTATGGTAATACAGGATTTGAAGGCGGTGCGTATAGTTATAATGCAACAGGAGTAATGAATTTGATAAATAGTTTGTATGAAAGTCAATCCAATGCAGATGTTACTACAAATTCCTTGAATAATCAGGATCCATTATTTACAAATTCTACTTCGTCACCTTATGATTTTTCATTAAGCTCCTCATCACCGGCAAGGAATACTGGTGTAACCACCTTAGGAGCCATAACAGCTCCTTCTATCGATATTCTTGAAATTGCACGTGATGCATCTTACGATATGGGATGCTATGAATTCAGACCAAGTTATTATTGGGTTGGTGTTACAGGTAATTGGAGCGAGTATGCAACTCATTGGGCTACAACATCTGGTGGGTCAACTTTCCATACATCTGTTCCTACTAGTTCTGATAAAGTATATTTTGACGCCAATTCAGGTGGAGGTATTTGTACAATCGCGGCACAAGCCTATGCAAATAATGTTACGATGACAGGATACACAGGAACACTTGCTGGTACGTCGGCTTTGGATATTTATGGAAGTTTAACGGTAGGTTCAGGGATGACTTGGTCGCACAGTGGAACAACTTCTTTTAGGTCAACTTCTGCAGGGAAAACAATTACTTCGAATGGTAAGACTTTGGCTTGTAACTTAACGTTTAATGGCTCGGAAGGAACTTGGATTATGCAAGATGCTTTATCAACTTCTGCAAATCTTACGATAACTTTAGGAAGATTAGATGTTTCATCATCAAATTATGCTCTTTCAGTTGGAGGAAATTGGTCTAATAGTGGGGCTTTTTCTGGCAGAACGGGAACTGTAACATTGAATGGTTCGTCCGCACAAACAATCAGTGGTTCAAGTAATACAACATTTAATAATTTAACGTTAAATAACGCTTCAGGTTTAACCGTTTCAAAAGGGATTACAGTTAATGGAACGCTTACGTTTACTGCTGGTAATATTACAGCGGCTTCCTCTTCGGAAGCAGTAACATTCGAAACATCAGGAATTGCGTCAGGTGCCGCAAATACGAAATGTATTGTTGGTTATTGTAAGAAAAATACAAACTCTACTACGAAATTCACATTTCCTGTAGGAACAAGTACATTGTATAGAGCCGCTTCAGTTACTCCGTCTAGTTCATCAGCTACTACTTGGACGACGAAATATTTTGGTGCTGGTTACGGAGATTATACTGTAACAGGTGCTATGTTAGTAAATCCTAGTAAAGTTGAATATTGGACAATAGATCGCTCGTTGACGGGTACTCCAGCAGCTGCTACTATTGAATTGTCATGGGCATCGAATAGTAATGTGAATTCAAGTTACGCTACAGATTTGGTTGTGGTGCACTATAATGGAGCAGATTGGCAAAACATCGGAGGAAATAATATTACAGGTACAGTAAGTGCTGGTGTAGTATCATCTAATTCGGGTTGGAATTCTTACAGTCCATTTACATTAGGTTCTCAAACAGGTGCTATTCCATTACCAATTACTTTGGTTTCATTTACTGCAAAACCTTATCAAAATGATGTGAAAGTTTCATGGCAAACAGCATCAGAAATTGAGAATGATTATTTTATTGTTGAGAGAAGTGAAAATGGACAAGATTTTTCTGAAATAGCAAGAATAGATGGAGCAGGTAACTCATCTAATACGATAAACTATTTCACAATGGATACCGATTTTAATAAAACAGTATTGTACTATCGTTTGAAATTAATAAGTTTTAATGGTGAAGTAACTTTTTCTGATATTGCTTCTGTAGATATGTCACAATTACAAAATCATGGAGTGATTGTCATGACAGTTAATTCACTTGGACAAGAAGTGAATGAATCCGCAAAAGGCATTGTATTCGATATTTATTCAGACGGAACATCAGTAAAACGAATACAATTTTAAGCAAAAAGGTTAGGTTAAATTTTCAAAAGGAAAGCGAGTAAGGAGAAATTCTTACTCGCTTTTTTTGTGAATACTATTTTTATTTAAGTGAAAAATTATGATTTTAGTTATTGAAAATTGGATGAAATAGATTTAACTAAAAAATATTATTTACACTCCATTTAAACTAATTAAATGGGACAATTTTTAGCTTTAAATAATCGGTTTAGTTATGTAAAAGACGGTGTAAAAATATTTTTTTGTTCTATAAACCCAATAGAATAAAGGTTTCCTGAATTATCTTTTGTTTTTAGCCTTTTCAATTTTAATTATTTATTGATTAAAAGAACTTATTTTATTTGTTTTTTTAGTGGGACAAATTTGTATAGTATTGATTATCAATATATTAAGTATTTATTTATGTCCAAAAAATGGATTTTTTAAACATAATATGGAAAAATACAAAATAACAATTTAGTTAAGTAATTAGTTTGTCAGCGTTTTATGATTTTGGTTTGATTTTGGCGTTTTGTGATGCCAAAATAAAAATACCTGAAATAATGAAGCTGAAAACATCTCTTAAAAGCAATTTTTATTTAAAAAATATAAAACTTAAAAATTATCAAATACATAATTTAATTAATGCCCCATTTTTAACATTTACCATAAACCTAAATCAACATAAATTTCCTTCTATTTGGAATTCAAGAAATAGATCTAATTATTTGTTTTTGATTTTTACTATTGTATTGATTATTAATAGTAATATGTGTTGGAGTCAAATTGCACAAAGAGGAACGGCAACTTCAAATTCACAAACTAGTACCTCAACGACAACTTTTACTATTAGTAAACCTACGGGAGTTGTTACTGGGGATGTAATGATTGTCAATATTTCTCAATATTGTAATAATTCTGGAGCTTCAGACGCAACTTTAACTGGATGGACTAAAATTGCAAGTTGTCAACCTGGAACTAATACTTCTTCTAAAGGCACTTTATTGTATCGGATAGTAGATGGTTCAGAAGGATCAAGTTTTACATTTAATATTGATAAACCAAATTACACAGTTGGTGCAATTATTGCTTTTTCTGGAGTAGATATTTCTGGAGGAGTTGGTGTTGGTGGATCAGGAACGGGTCCATTTGCTTCAAGCACAGGTTCATTTAACACTTCAATCCAATCTGCCAGTTCAATTACAACAACATCAAGTTCAGCTGTATTAATGTTTGGTATGTGTACATATAATGGTAGGACATATAACAATTGGACAACAGCAACTTCACCAGGAGCTTTAACAGAGTTGTATGATGTTATTAATGGAAGTAATTGGGCCTCTGTAGGAGCTGCTTGGTCTAATGCAAATGTTGTTGGTTCAACAGGTATAGGCTCAGTTACACTTTCAAATACAAGTGCTACTTATTGGGGTGGTATATTAGTTGCGTTAAAAGCTTATAATGTTCCAAGTGTTGAGATATTTACTTCAAACGGTAGTTGGACTGCACCTTGTGGGGTGAGTTCTTTGAAAATAGAGTGCTGGGGTGCTGGAGGTGGAGGTGGAGGAACAAAAGGGTTGAATATAAGTGGAGAGTATACAGAAGCGGGAGGTGGTGCTGGTGGTGCTTATGTTCAGAATAATTCAATTAGCGTTACACCTAGTACCTCATATTCCTATTTTATAGGAAGTGGAGGTTTATCTGGAAGTGGAGGTTCAGCACCAACCTCAGGTGGTGTGGGTGGAGATACTTATTGGGTGTCAACTTCAACACTAATTGCTAAAGGAGGAAATGGAGGTTCAGCTAGATCAACAAGCGGAAGTGCTTCTGGAGGTTCTATTATATCAACAGGAAATTTAGGATTTAGTGGAGCTTTAAGTTATTATGGTGGTCAGGGTGGTTCAGGAAATGGAACTGGATCTGGTGGTGGTGGTGGTGGTGCAGGGTCAAATTCAAACGGTAATAATGCAACTAATAAAACAGGAGGGGTTGCTGTAAGTGATGGTGTTGCAGGAGTAGACGGGGTAACCAGCAATAATCATGGACAATCTGGTAGTGTACCAGGTGGTGGTGCTTCTGGTGCTAGATCTGGTTTTACCTCTTTAAATTATAATGGTGGTATAGGTGGTAAAGGACAAATAAAAATAACATGGAATTATGATGTATCTTCTACACCTATTATTACGTCACCTATTGCATTGGGTGCAACATCTGTTTCAGGAACTAGTTCTGAAGCAAATGGTTCAACAGTTGAGGTGTTTAATGGTGAAATCTCATTGGGTACAACAACTGTTTCATCTGGCCAATGGACATTGAGTGGGCTGTCTTCATTAACATGTGGATCATCAATTACAGCTATTGCAAGAGCTTCTTGTAAATTAAAAAGCATTCAATCTTTGGCTGTTATAGTTTCAGGATCCGTAGGCGGAACAATTGCAGGAAGTGCAACGGTGTGTACAGGAACAAATTCAACCGCATTAACATTGAGTGGTCATACCGGTTCAATCACTCGTTGGGAATCATCTTTGGATAACTTCGCAACAGCAGGAACAAGTATTGCCAATACAACAACATCCCAAACAGCAACGAATTTAACAGCAACAACATATTACAGAGCTGTCATTACAAGTGGATCATGTGCTGCTGCGAATAGTGCAACGGCAACCGTAACAGTTTCACCAGCATCAGTTGGGGGAACAATTGCAGGAAGTGCAACGGTGTGTACAGGAACAAATTCAACCGCATTAACATTGAGTGGTCATACCGGTTCAATCACTCGTTGGGAATCATCTTTGGATAACTTCGCAACAGCAGGAACAAGTA
>CALPUT020000234.1 GCA_943326825.2 Chryseobacterium gleum
CCAGTGATGATATCAACTCTGTCCATTACGTTGCAATATTCTGGAACGCCACGACCTGTTTTACCGATAAACCCAGCAGAGTGACACTCATCTGTCATTACCAATGCATCGTATTTATCTGCTAAATCACAAATTTGATCCATTTTCGCTATATCTCCATCCATTGAGAAAACACCATCTGTAACAATGATTCTGAAACGTTGATCTTGAGCAGCAATTAATTGTGCTTCTAAATCTGCCATATCAGAATGTTTATATCTGTATCTTTTTGCTTTACACAAACGAACTCCATCAATTATTGAAGCGTGATTTAGTTCATCTGAAATAATTGCATCTTCTTCTCCAAATAAAGGTTCAAAAACTCCTCCGTTTGCATCAAAAGCTGCAGCATATAAAATCGTATCTTCTGTTCCGTAAAACTTTGCAATTTTTGCTTCCAATTCTTTATGAATATCTTGCGTTCCGCAAATAAAACGTACAGATGACATTCCGTAACCGTGCGAATCTAAAGCGTCTTTAGCTGCTTGAACAACTTCAGGATGTGAAGACAAACCTAAGTAGTTATTCGCACACATGATTACCACTTTTTCTCCTGATTGAACCGTTACATTTGCTCCTTGTGGAGAAGTAATAATTCGTTCTCTTTTATAAATTCCACCTTCTTCGATTGCTTTTAATTCGCTCGTAAGAAAGTCTTTCATTTTTCCGTACATAATCTCTTTTTTTACTTGACTGTAAAGTTAGAATTTTTCTTGAAAAGATGGGATGAACGTTGATATTTATAATCCCTCCCACTTCTATTTGTAATACTTTGCACAAACAAAATACTTTAATTTATAAATAAAAAATAAAAAATTTCATTAAATTTAGTTATGCAACATAATCATCTAAACAAATACCGAAACGATACCTTGCGTTTGAAATATTGGGATTATTCTTCCGAAGGTGCCTATTTTATAACCATCTGTACAAAAAATAGAGAACATTTTTTTGGGGAAATTATTCATGGAAAAATGATTTTAAATCAATTAGGATTTTTGGTTCAACATGAATGGGAAAAATCCATTGAAATGCGACCTGATATGAATTTAACATTGGGGGAATTCATTGTTATGCCTGATCATTTTCATGCCGTTATTATGATTGGTAAAAATCAATATAACACATCGAACGAAAAAACCGAATCGAAAAACAAATTTGGACCACAATCAAAAAATTTGGCGTCAATAATTCGTGGTTTTAAATCGGCAATAACAACCTATTCCAAAATAAATGGTTATCCAAATTTTGCATGGCAACCCCGATTTTACGAATATATAATACGGAATCAACAATCATTTGATAGAATTCAAAAATACATTATTGATAATCCGAAAAATTGGAAAATACCGTTGTAGGGACGCAATGCATTGCGTCCCTACAACGGTATTGAAACACATAATCCATTCGTTTTATAATTTTTTTAATTTAATCCCATTTCGATTTCATTGAAACAATGATATTCCGTATTTTTGGAATCGTAAAAAAAAGAAAAATACAATGAAACAATATCACGAATTAATGCAGCATATTTTGGATAACGGTGCGAAAAAAGAAGATCGTACGGGAACAGGAACAATTTCTGTTTTTGGTTACCAAAGTCGCTATGATTTATCAAAAGGATTTCCATGTTTAACGACTAAGAAATTGCATTTACGTTCGATTATTGTTGAGTTGTTATGGTTTTTACAAGGTGATACAAATATCAAATACCTGAAAGATAACAACGTTTCTATTTGGGATGAATGGGCAGATGAAAATGGAAATCTTGGTCCAGTTTATGGCCACCAATGGAGAAGTTGGCCAGCAAAAGATGGTGGTACAATTGATCAAATCACTAAATTAGTAGACCAATTAAAAAAGAATCCTGATTCTAGAAGATTAATTGTTTCTGCTTGGAATGTAGCAGATGTAGACAATATGGCTTTGCCTCCATGTCATACAATGTTTCAATTTTATGTTGCAAATGGTAAATTAAGCTGTCAATTGTATCAAAGAAGTGCTGATGTATTTTTAGGTGTTCCATTTAACATTGCTTCTTATGCCCTATTGACAATGATGTTAGCGCAAGTTGTCGGTTTAGAACCAGGAGAATTTGTTCATACATTGGGAGATGCTCACTTATATAGTAATCACATCGAACAAGCAAATCTTCAGTTATCAAGAGAATTTAGAGAATTACCAACAATGAAAATTAATCCGGATGTAAAAGATATATTTTCTTTCAAATTAGAGGATTTTGAATTGGTTGGTTATGATCCTCATCCACATATTAAGGCGACGGTAGCTGTTTAGATTATAGATTCACAAATTGCAAATTACAAATTATAGATTACAGATTATAGATTTATTATGAAGGTAGCTTTGATTGTGGCGATGGACCTTGAAAGAGGGATTGGTAAAAACAATGATTTGATGTGGCACTTGCCTGCGGATATGAAATTTTTCAAGGAAACAACGACCAATCATGTGGTGGTAATGGGGCGAAAAAATTATGAATCTATTCCAGAAAAATACCGTCCTCTTCCAAATCGTGAGAATGTTGTTTTGACAAGAAACGAAGCTTATGTCGCTCCAAATTGTCTCGTTTTTAATTCACTTGAAGATTGTATTTCGTATTATTCAACTAAAAACGAAGAGAAAACTGTATTTATCATCGGTGGAGGCGAAATTTATAAAATGGCTTTAGAAGCATCTATCATTGATGAAATGTACATTACACATGTCGACAAAAAATACGATGCAGATACATTTTTTCCAGCAATCAATTCTACAATTTGGAAATCAGAATCGCTTTTAACGTTTGAAAAAGACGAGAAAAACGAAGCTAGTTTTGAGATTAAAAAGTACACTAAATTCTAATATCAAACTGTGAAAAAACACTTTTTTGTAACGGGAATCGGAACCAATGTTGGCAAAACAATTGTCAGTGCCATTCTTTCAGAATCTTTAAAAGCGACATATTGGAAACCTGTTCAAGCTGGAGATTTAGATAATTCTGATTCAATAAAAGTTAATCGTTTAACTTCAAATGACGTTACCGTTTTAGAAGAAAAGTATAGATTAAATACTCCTGCTTCACCTCATCTTGCGGCAGAAATTGATGGAATTAATATTCAATTATCAGATTTTAGTTTACCAACGGTTGATGGAAATTTAATTGTTGAAGGTGCTGGAGGATTAATGGTTCCAATGAACAATGAAGGCGACTTGTACATCGATTTGATTCAACAATTTAAACTTCCCGTGATTTTAGTTTCGATGCATTATTTAGGAAGTATCAACCATACTTTATTATCTATTGAAGCTTTAAAATCTAGAAATATTCAAATTGAAGGAATCATTTTCGTTGGAGATGAAAATCAAGCAACAGAAAAAATCATTTTAGAAAAATCGAACGTTAGAATGATAGCGAGAATTCCATTAACTGAAACTATATCTTCTGATTTCATAAAAGATCAAGCCTCAAAAATCAATATTAATTCAAAATATTCAGACTGAGCATAGTCGAAGTCAATAATCCAAAATTTAAATCCATCATTCAAAATTCTTAAAATGAGTTCAGTTTTAGAAAAAGATAAACAACACGTTTGGCATCCATTTACACAAATGAAAACTGCTGGCGAACCTTTAGATATTGTTAAAGCAAAAGGCTCGTATCTTTATGATCGTGAAGGAAAATCTTATTTAGACTGTAATTCATCTTGGTGGGTTAATGTTCATGGTCATTGTCATGCACACATGACAAAAAAAATAACGGAGCAAATAAAACAAATAGATCACATTATTTTTGCTGGTGCAACACATGAACAAGCTGTAAAATTAGCCGATCGAGTAGTGAAATTATTACCTGATCATTTTCAAAAAGTTTTTTTTTCAGATAATGGTTCAACTGCTGTTGAAGTCGCTATCAAAATGATTTTTCAATATTGGTACAATCTCAATCAACCGAAGAAAAGAATTTTGGCGTTAGAAGGTGCCTATCATGGAGATACGTTTGGAGCAATGTCGGTTGGACAAAGAGATTATTTCAATAAACCATTCGAGCCATTCTTCTTTGATGTGGATTATTTAGTTTTCCCTTCTAAAGAAAAAGAAGAATCTACTTTATTGAGAGCTGAAGAATTATTCAAAACAAATAAATTTGCTGCAGTCATTGTTGAGCCTTTAGTTCAAGGTTCAGCTGGAATGTATATGTATTCTGCAAGTTGGTTAAACGAGTTAGTGAAAATTGCTCGAAAATACAATGTTAAAGTCATTTTTGATGAAGTGATGACTGCTTGGGGAAGAACGGGAACTTATTTTGCAATGGATCACTGTGATGAAAAACCGGATATTGTTTGTCTTTCAAAAGGGTTAACTGGAGGAGTAATTCCATTAGGATTAACTGTTGCAACAGATGAAATTTACAATGCCTTTTTATCCGATGAAAAAGCGAAAGCCTTGTTACATGGACATTCATTCACAGGAAATGCGATAGCTTGTGCTGCTGCGAATGCTAGTTTAGATTTATTTGAAATCGGATATACTTGGAAAAGAGTAGCAAGAATAGGCAAAAAACATTTAGCATTTCAAAAGGAAATTGCAAAACATAAATCAATTAAAGATGTTCGTGTTTTAGGAACAATCATCGCAATAGAATTGAAAACGGAAGAAGGCTCCTCTTATTTTGC
>CALPUT020000235.1 GCA_943326825.2 Chryseobacterium gleum
GGATTAAAAAATGGCTATATTCAAGGAAAGGGTAATATGTACATAAAAAATATTGTGCTTAATCCTGAAAGTAAAATGAAACGATCTTTAAACAATACTACATTGGTAACTTCGGAAGATGCCAATTATAAAAGCGAAAAAGAATGGGATTCGCTACGAGTTTTTAAAATCACTGAAAAAGAGAAAAATACCTATCGCGTTTTAGATAGTGTTTCCAAAAAAGAGCATCTAGATTACAAGTTAAGAGCGATTACTAGTTTGTTACAAGGAAAGTTGCCGTTAGGTTATGTCAATATGGATATTACAAAAATCATTGATTATAAGCTATTTGAAGGTTACCGTTTTGGAATGGGCTTAGAAACGTCTTATAAATCATTTAAAAAAGGAACGATTGGTGGTTACGCTGGATGGGCCACTAAAGATGAACAATGGAAATATGGTGGTTTTGCGGAATTTAAATTAAACAATTCACATTCAATAAAATGGAATTTAAAATATCATTACGATTTGATTGAACGAGGGGGATATTCATTTCAAAAAGAAGGGTTTAATTTAAGTAATGATGAAAATTACCGTCATATTTATATTAAAAACATGGAATATCAACGATTGGCTGAAACATCTTTATCAGGTTTTATTTCTTCAAATTTTAAAGTGACGCTAGGAGTAAATTATCAACGTATCTGGTTAACGGATAATTACACTTTTCAAATTCCTTCTGCTTCTATAGTTTCTTCCCAGTCTCCGTTTGATTTAGCAGAAACATTCACTGAAATCAATTGGAATATTCGAGAAAAAGTAATGCAAATGGGCGATAATCGTATCGGAAAAGGAACTAAATATCCGAAGTTGAAAATTAAATACACAAAAGGTATTAAGGGAATTTATGATTCTAAATATGATTATTCAAGATTGATTATTGATGTATCTCAAGATGTAGGCATAAAAACAATTGGAAAATTAAATTGGCTAATTCATTATGGTCAAACAATTGGTAACGTTCCTTTATTTCTTCAACAAGCTGCAATAGGAACTGGTGGAAATGGGAATTTATCAATCAAAAACACCTTTGAAACTATGCTTCCATCAACTTATTTTTCAAAGCAGCAAGTGAATTTATTTACTCGTTTTACGTTTCGAGCGATGAAAACAAATTTGAAATTCACAAAACCTCAACTTGGATTTCACCATGCAATCGGTTATGGTTATTTTTCAAATCCAACAGAACATACAGCTAGTTTTTCAACTTTATCCAAAGGATACTATGAAGCAGGGATGATTCTAGATGGAATTTTCGTTTCTGGATTTTCTAGAATCGGTATGGGTGTTTTTTATAAATATGGAACTAATACAAGTCCTTATGTGAAAGAAAACCTAATGTACAAAGTGAGTCTTTCGATTCAACTTTAACGTATCAAGGTAACGAAGCCATAAAGTTCATGAACATTATCTGAATTTTCACACGATTCATAGATTAAATGATAGTTATAAATTCCATCAGGAGCTTTTTGTCCTTTATACGTTCCATTCCAAAATTCATCTTGATCCAATGTTTCAAATACAATTTCACCCCAGCGATTGTAGATTTTAAAATCCCACGATTGAGCTGGTAAATAGGTAACAACTTTATAATCATTATTATATTCATCTCCATCAGGTGTGAATGTATTTGGAATATAGATAGCATAAGGCAATATTGTAACCTTTTCAAAACTTGAATCGACACACAAAAATTCGTTGGTCACATATTGAATAGGATAAAATAATCCATCTTCTATATATGTATAACTTGGATTTTGAACGGTAGTTCCTTCTATATTATCAAACATATAAAAATAAGTTAAACCGCCTTCTGATTGATCAATAAATTGAATGGTTGAATGACAAATATCAGCTTCATCTTTGTCTACAATAAATTTTGAAACAGGACTTGGATGAACTTGAATCATGTCATATTTTGTTAAATAAAATGTATCTGTACATCCAACATCAGCATGTATCATTAAACTTACATCATACGAACCCACGTTATAGTAAGTATTAATTGGATTTGAAGCATTGGAAGTCCCACCATCACCGAAATCCCAGCTATAATTTAAAGTAGTAACGTAATTACATAATTCATTAAAATGAGCTTCAAAAGGCACACATTGCAATCCTGGTTCAATCGTAAAATCGATTGTCGGTTCAGGATAAATATAAATAGATGAGGTATATGTGTCTACACAATTTGCATAATTTCCAGTTAAAGTAATTGGAATAGTTCCAGATTGGTTGAAATGCACATTTGATACATCCAATGTTGTCGCATTTTGAATTGAAGCAGCCATTCCAAAATTCCATGAAAAAGTTGTTGTAGGTGAACCAACCATTGATCCATCAAAATTAAAACTGTTTCCGGTTATACAGAGTGAATCGTTAGATGTGAATGAAACGTTTAATATTTCATTCATTGTTAAAATTTCATAGGTAGTATCAATACAAGCTCCATTAGATCCTGCAATGAGTTGAACAGTATATACTCCAGGGGCAGGAAAAGTGTACGTTGGTGAAATAGCAGAACTTACATCAGTATTAATCCCATTTACTCCAAAATCCCAACTATATTGATCACAGCCAGTTGAAGTATTAAATAATGTTGTTGTTAAACCTTCGCACAAGTAATTTGGAGGAGGATTAAAATTAACAATAGGTAAAGGGAATACATAAATTGAATCAGTATAACCAGTAAAGCAAGTTCCTATAGTAGAATTTAATGTCACAACTATGAATCCTGAAGTATCGAAGACTACATTATTAACGTCCAATGAAGTTGCGTTTTGAATTGATGCATGTGAACCAAAATCCCAAGTATATGAAGCATTATTCGTTCCTATCACTGAACCATTAAAATCGAAATTATTTCCTAGTATGCAAAGCGAATCATTTGAAGTAAAGCTTACAGAGAGCTCTTCATTTACAATCATTGTTTGATAAGCGGTATCTGTACAAGGCCATCCAGGATTTACTACTAAAGTTGCAATATAGGTTCCAGGTGAAGGATAGGTATAACTTGGTTCGAAAATCGTACTTACATCTGTTGTACTATTTGGAACTCCAAAATCCCATGAATAATTTGTTCCACCGTAGGAATTGTTGTCAAATGTTACGGTTAAACCTTGACAATAAGAAACGAAATAATTCATATTAACTTGCAGTGGAATAGTTGCCTGCATGGAAATGTTACAACTAATCACTTTAAATAAAAAATCGCGAACAGTTTGGCCTATTAAAACTCCATTTCTATATTCTTGAACTCGAATTCCAACTACAAATAATCCTTGTAAATTAGGCTGAGCTGTCAAAACACCAGTTGTTGGATTTATACTTATTGATGCTCCCGGACCAAGAGGATTTGCACTTGAAAATCCATTAGCAAATTGAACTAGTCCATATGCAGGAGGAGGAATAACTGAAGGCATTGGTTGAGTGGAAGTTGCCCCTTCAAAAGGTGTTACCAAAGAATAAACTAACTGATCACCATCTGGATCTGAAGCATAATGGTTGAATATTAATTCATCATTATTACATATTACAATAGGTGGATAATTGACAAAGTGAGGACTGCTATTCGCTGTCATTGAAGTTTCTGAACCTGGGATGTGTGTAGTCAGTGTTAATCCAGTATCTTCAGGTGCAATTAAATTAGAAACATTTGGTCCACGACAACAGCGTTGATAGGAAGCTGTATAACCTCCGGGCGTAGGAGGAAGATTTACAGTTACAGAATAAGTTGCTTTTTCGACACAAATACCACCAGGAGCTGTGACACATGGATTATTAAAGACAATAGGAACATTTACACTTCCTGGAAATGGAATATCTAGTGTTTGAATTTCCACGTTTGATGCATTATAAATTGTTAAATGCAAAGGGTTATCGTAAGCGGCTCCAGTTGAATAGCAATCACGATAAAGTGTGATATTAATTTGGTAGTTGTTATTTCCGAGATAATTATAATAGATGTCACCTCCAACAATATGCGATGCATAAATTGTTTGGTAAAAAAAGAAAAGGAGTACAAATAATATAAATCTCATTAGCAATTACTTAAACGTAAAGATAGTTTAAAAGTTGCAATTGAATAAATTTTAAGAAAAGATTAACATTCTTATCTTCTTGATTTTAAAAAGATTGTGAAAAATCTATTAAATCAGTTTTATAGAGAAATTGGTAGAAATTTTGAGATTTTTCGCTATCGATTTGCTTGTTTTTTGAACTTCCATTAATGAATGTTGGTAAAGGAAATTGATAGAAATCTGCAGCCATTGTATAATATTCTTCTCTTGAAGGATGATTTGGATGACATATATTAACTATATCGCCAAATTTTTGTTCTTCGATTAACATTTCAATAAATGCAAGAACATCGTTTAAATGGACTAAATTAACGGGTGAATCACCATTTGGAATATCAATTCTTCCTTGAAGTTGTTTAATTGGGTGTCTATTTGGACCTATCAAACCAGCTAATCTAAGTATTGTTAAACGTTGGCTTATAGAACTTGCAATTTTTTGTTCAATTTGAACATTGGAATTGGTTAATTCTGTTTCATCAAACTGATAATTTTCAGATGCTAATGCTAATTTTTCTGGATAAACACCTGTAGAACTGATTAAAATTATTTCAGTTGAATCGGGTAATTTTTGAAGGAAATCTATTA
>CALPUT020000236.1 GCA_943326825.2 Chryseobacterium gleum
ATTCCTTTTTTCACAACACTTTCTTTTGTAAAAGCACTGTTAGTTTTCGCTAAAACTGAAATATAATATTCTCCATTAAAGTTATAAATCGGAAAACGATCCATTAAATCTTTTGAAGGAATTCCTTTCGATTTTTTTAGCGACGAATTGATAAGGATTATATCTCCTTTATCGTTTGCTGGGATTGAAATTTGAGCTTTAGAAAATATTGAAATAAAGGTTATTCCAATGAGTAGTAATAGTTTCTTCATTATAGTTTCGTTTGCACGAAGTTAAATAGAAAAACCTACTTTTTCAACTAGTCAAGATTTTTTGTAATGATTAATAATTACTAAATCGATTATTTAGTTAATTGTTTAAAGACTTCTTCTAATGATTTTTCTTCTACTCTTAAAGTCAAGACTAATAAGTTATTATTTTGAGCAAATTGAGCAACTGTTTTACGCAAATCTTCAACTCCAATACCTTCAATTAACCAACCTTTACCAACAGCTTCAACTTTATTAACATCGTTGATTTTAGTTAAAGCATTTCTAGAAATTTCTGCATCAAATTCAACATAGACTGTTTGATGAGTTAAATCAATTTGTAAATGATCAGCTGTGTCGTTCGCAACAATTTGACCTTTATTAATAATCACAACTCGATCACATATAGCTTCCACTTCTTGCATGATATGTGTTGAAAGCATTACAGTTTTAGATTTTCCGATTTTTTTAATTAAATCACGAATTTCAGCTAATTGATTTGGATCTAAACCCGAAGTCGGCTCATCTAAAATCAACACTTGTGGATCATGAATAATCGCTTGAGCTAATCCAACTCTTTGACGATATCCTTTCGATAAAGCTCCGATTTTTTTAGCTTGTTCAACTTCTAAACCAACCGCTTTTACCATATCAGAAACACGATCTTTCACATTGGAAACTTTGTAAATATTTCCAACGAATTCAAGGTATTCACGCACATACATATCCAAATACAATGGATTGTTCTCTGGTAAATATCCTATCAATTGTCTTGTTTTTAAATTATCTACATCAACAGTCATTCCACACACCTTCACTTCACCAGCAGAAGATGGAATAAAACCAGTAATAATCTTCATTGTTGTTGATTTTCCGGCACCATTTGGACCTAAAAAACCTACGATTTCACCTTTGGCTACTGAAAAAGAGATATCTCTAACAGCTGCTTGTTCACCATAAAACTTAGTAAGATTCGTTACTTCTATTGACATTGTTTCTGAATTTTGAATTGCGAATATAAGAAGAATGAAATTTAGATGAAAGTGTTAATTCAGAAAGATGTTTTGCTTTAGCACTAGTCTATTTCAAAAACATTTCATAAAAAGGTAAAACTTTTATCAATATTTCTTTATAAATAAACTCTTCTTTTTGATCAAACGTAATGATTGTACCCTCGGTAAGTCCTAATTTTTGACATGTAACTGCTAAACTTTTTAATTCTCTCTCCCGTGTTTCATCTTTTTCCATATGGTAAGTAACTTGAATCGCTTTAAATGTATTTTGTTCTTTTAAAATGAAATCACATTCATAAATATCTTTGTAATAAAACACTTCTTTTTCAGCCTTCAAAAACTCTAACAAGACAACATTTTCAAATTGCTTTCCAATGTTTTGAGAAAAACTAAATTCAATCGCATTTAACAAGCCTGAATCAATACTATATGTTTTTTTCTCTGATTTGGCTTGTTTTATTTCTGAAAAATCAAACTTAGGTATCGCTACAGTTAAAAAGATCGTTCGACAATAATCTTCGTAATCATATAGTGTATTATTACTTATTTTATAGCCTTGAGATTTTATGTCGTTATATATTTTATTAATTGACAACGGTTTACCTACAGAAGCAAATATTTTTTTAATAAAAAATTTCAATGTTAGCGCATCTGAAATACGATAACGCTCAATAATATCTCGATAAATCATGGTGTTAAAATAGCTCTGCAAAACGCGTAATCTTGTTTCACTATCGAAATCAATCACTTCTGGAAAGCCACCGTTCATAATAAATTCACTAATATGACTTAATAATTTAGCTTTTTTCTGGGTGTTAAAAAATGAAATCTCAATATTTTTAAAGGATAGATATTCTTTTAGACTCAAAGGTAAAACGGTATAAGTAATTGTTCTTCCTCGAAGAGATGTAGCAATTTCTGTACTTAATAATTTTGCATTTGATCCAGTTATAAATATTTTTTTTGAAACCGTATCAAACATTCTTCTAACAAATTTCTCCCATCCTTCAATATTTTGGATTTCATCAAAGAAAAAATAACATTCTTCTAAATTTGCATTTGGATAAAGTTCTAAATAAGACTGAAGTATCAAATCTAACTCTGAAACATTTAAATCTAAACGCTCATCTTCAAAATTAATATATACAATATTTTGTCTTTCGATACCCTTTGAAACTAATCGTTGATATACGTCATACAACAAATAAGTTTTACCACTTCTTCTTGGACCAATGAGGCTAATTATCATCGGAATATCAAGAGGAATATCAAGCTCTCTTTTTTTTATAGATGTGAAATTTCGTTCTTGTGATTCTAATATTATGGTTTTTATTTCTTGCTTCATCTTGTTTTAAAATGTTATATTTCATTCCTTAAAGAATGAAATTCTTAGCAAATATAGCAAATATTTTAAATTTTTCATCGTAAAAAAAACTAAAATAAATATAATTAACTTAGTTTAATTAACGAAACTTTTGTTTAATATTTAGTTTTTAAAATGATATAATTATATTTTTACATTTACATATTTCTAAATACGAAGAAGAATTATCCTCTTATTTTTTTTCTTTTTATATTTACATCCTATGCCAACAAAAGGAAAAGTATTAAAATCAACAGGGAAATGGTACCATGTGGAATTGGAAGATGGTTCTATCGTGAATTGTCGTGTTCGTGGTAAAATACGTCTCGATGCTTTGAGAACGACCAATCCTATTGCTGTTGGCGATATTGTTTCAATAAACGATACGATTGACGAAGAAGGAAACCGAGTGATTACTGATTACGATGAGAGAAGAAATTACATCGTTCGTAAATCGACTAACTTGAGTAAACAAATGCAAATTTTAGCTGCAAATGTTGATCGAGCTTACCTTTTAGTGACAACTGTTGCGCCTGTAACACATCTAGCGTTCATTGACCGTTTTTTAGTTTCTGCAGAATCTTTTCGTATTCCAACAACTCTTCTATTTTCAAAAGCTGATACTTATTCAGAATACGACATGGAGTATGTTGATGCTCTAATTGATATGTATCAACGAATTGGATATCCTTGTCATAAGATTTCTATCAATCAATCGGAGACAATTAATTTTTTAAGAAATGAAATCAATGGAAATCAGGTTATGATCTCTGGTCACAGTGGAGTTGGAAAAAGTTCATTGGTGAATGTGATTGATCCAAATTTAGATTTGAGAACTGGTGAAATTTCTGACGCTAATATGCAAGGAAAACACACGACGACTTTTGCAGAAATGTTTAAATTGACAAGTGGAGGTTATATTGTTGACACGCCCGGAATTAGAGCATTTGGAATTGTGAATCTCGATAAAGAAGTTCTTTCTCATTATTTCCCAGAAATGAGAGAATTATTAAATGAATGTAAATTTCACAATTGCCAACATTTAAACGAACCAAAATGCGCTGTAAAAAATGCAGTTGAAGAAGGAAAAATTCCTGAAAGCCGTTATGATTCTTATGTTCAAATGATGACTGATGATGAAAACGAAATTCACCGTAAAAAAGTAATTTTTGGATGAGAATCTTAATTCAACGAACAACCGAAGCTTCTGTTAAAATAGATAGTAAAATTGTTGGATCCATTGAAAATGGATTCGTTGTTTTGATTGGAATCGAACATGAAGATGAAACTTCAGATGCAGATTGGTTGATTCAAAAATTGATTGGTCTTCGAATTTTCAGCGATGAAAACGGTAAAATGAATCTTTCTATTCAAGAAATTAACGGTTCATTTTTAGTAATTTCTCAATTCACACTTCATGCTTCAACAAAAAAAGGAAATCGTCCAAGTTATATTCAAGCAGCTAAACCAGAACAAGCAATTCCTTTATATAACTATTTTGTGGAAGAATTGAAAACAAAATCAAATCTAAAAGTAGAAACAGGTCAATTTGGAGCGGACATGAAAGTTTCATTAATAAATGATGGTCCTGTCACTATTTGGATGGATTCAAAAAATAGAGAATAATTATGCACATCAAAGAAGCTCAAGAAATCGTCGATAAATGGATTAAAGAATTCGGCGTTCGTTATTTCAATGAATTGACGAATACAGCCATGTTAATGGAAGAGGTTGGAGAAGTCGCTCGAATTATGGCTCGTCGTTACGGTGAACAAAGCGAAAAAGAGAGTGATAAAAACAAGGATTTAGGAGATGAAATGGCCGATGTTCTTTTTGTTTTAATTTGTCTAGCTAATCAAACAGGAATAGATTTAGAAGAAGCAATGCGTAAAAATTTAGACAAAAAAACAAATCGTGATGCAGAAAGACATCATAATAATGAGAAGTTGAAATAGTAAATTGTAATTAGACTTTAAATAAATTATCTTTGTACTAAAATTAAGCAATTCATTCATGTCTTTAAATAAATACA
>CALPUT020000237.1 GCA_943326825.2 Chryseobacterium gleum
GAAATGGCTTATCAACCGGTTAAAACAACAAGAGATATTTACAAAACGGTTGTTTCGGAGAAAATGGTATCTGTTAAGTCACGTATTGCGCAAGAACTTTCTCAAAATGGTATCCATACAATCCTTACTCGACCTGAAGAATTATCGATCAATTCCATCAACAAATATTTAGAATTAAAAGCCAAAGGAGCTATTTGATTTTGTATAGTCTACTATACAATTTAATGCTATTTTTGTATAGTACACTTTACAATTTCATTTGACTATGTTAAACTTCGATTTTAAAAATCCGACGAAAATAATTTTTGGGAAAGACACTATTGCAAAATTGGCAGAAGAAATACCATCTACTGAAAAAGTATTATTGCTATATGGTGGTGGAAGTATTCTACAAAACGGCATCTATGACCAAGTAAAAGCAGCTTTAGAAAATTACGATATCGTAGAATTTGGTGGAATACCAGCGAATCCAGAATATGAAGTTTTATTAGAAGCTTTAAAAATCATCAAAAGTGAAAAAATAACTTATTTACTAGCTGTTGGTGGTGGTTCTGTAATTGATGGAACGAAATTTTTATCTTCTGCTGCCTTGTATGAAGGAGATGAACCTTGGGATATTTTAGCAAAATACATACGAACTGAAAAAGGAATGCCTTTTGGAACCGTTTTAACGATGCCAGCAACTGGTTCTGAAATGAATTCAGGAGCAGTGGTTACAAAAGTTGCAACGCGTGAAAAATTGGGAATGGGTGGACCAGGATTGTTTCCTCAATTTTCAATTTTAGATCCACAAGTAATTCAATCCATTCCAAAACGTCAATTAGCGAATGGAATTACAGATGCTTTTACACATGTGATGGAGCAATATATGACGTATCCAACACAAGCAAAATTACAAGATCGTTTTGCTGAAAGCATTATGCAAACATTGGTTGAAGTTGCCCCAACAATTATTGAAAATCCAGCTTATTACGATGCAGCAGCAAATTACATGTGGTGTTGTACAATGGCATTGAATGGATTAATTCAAAAAGGTGTTCCAACAGATTGGGCAATACATGGAATTGGTCATGAATTAACAGCAATGTATGGAATTGATCATGCTCGCACATTGGCAATCATTGCACCGTCTCATTACCGTTATAATTTTGCTTCAAAAAAAGAGAAATTAGCACAATTTGGAGAACGTGTTTGGGGAATAACGACTGGTTCAACGGAAGAAAAAGCAACAAAAGCGATTGAACGGATGGAAAGCTTTTTTCATTCATTAGATATCAATACAAAACTTTCAGAATATACAACTGAATTCGCAGGAACTGCAGAGAAAATTTCAGACCGTTTTATTCAAAGAGGTTGGTTAGGTTTAGGTGAACATAAAGCCGTGAAACCAGATGATGTTTTGAAAATTGTAGAAATGAGCTATTAAGAATTTTGAATTATAGATTTTGAATTTTTGATTTCCCTCCTTGAGGAGAGCAAATATATTTGCGAAGACAAAGCGTTAGCGAAAGGTGATACAGATAGTACCAAAAGTAATTTAATTCTCATTAAGATGAAGAGACGTTTACTTCCAACAAAGAATTCAAATATATTTTCTATTTTTACGTAAAATTAAATCAAGAATATGAGTTGTGCCAGTTGTAGTAGTGGAGGAGGAACTCCCCGCGGATGTAAAAACAATGGTACTTGTAGTTCTGGTGGTTGTAATAAATTAGAAGTGTATGATTGGTTGGCTAACATGACGTTACCAAGTTCTCAAGCACCATATGATATAGTAGAAGTAAGATTCAAAAACAGTAGAAAAAGTTTCTATAAGAACACGAAAAACTTGACAATACAAGTTGGAGATGTTGTTGTTGTAGAAGAAAGTCCAGGATATGATGTTGGAGTTATTTCAGTTGTTGGAGAATTAGCCAGAATACAAGTACGAAAAAAAGATTCCAATTTTAAACCATTGGAAGCTAAGAAAATACATCGTATTGCTTCGCAAGAAGACATCGATAAATGGGTAAAAGCGAGATCTTTAGAGAAATCGTTGATGTACCGTTCAAGAACATTAGCAATCGATTTAGGATTGGAAATGAAAATTTCTGATGTTGAATACCAAGGAGATTTATCAAAAGCAACGTTTTATTACACCGCTGATGGTCGTGTAGATTTTCGTCAGTTGATTAAAAACATGGCTGAAGAATTCAAAGTACGTATCGAAATGCGTCAAATTGGTTCTCGTCAAGAAGCTTCTCGTTTGGGTGGAATTGGTTCATGTGGAAGAGAATTGTGTTGTTCTACTTGGTTAACTGATTTCAGATCTGTTTCAACTTCTGCGGCTCGTTATCAACAATTATCATTGAATCCTCAGAAATTAGCGGGGCAATGTGGTAAATTGAAATGTTGTTTGAACTACGAGTTGGATATGTACATCGAAACATTGAAGTCATTTCCAAAGGTGGATACTAAATTGAGAACTGAAAAAGGGAATGCTTTCCATATCAAAACAGATGTTTTCAAACATCAGTTATGGTATGCTTACGAAGGTGATATGGCTTCAGGATTAATTGCTTTAGCTCCTGAAAGAGTAAGAGAAATTATTGAAATGAACATTGCAGGCAAAAAACCAGTTGAATTATTGGAATATACTGCACCTGTTGCAATTAAAGAGCCTGATTATTCGAATGTTGTTGGTCAAGATAGTTTAAATCGTTTTGAACACACTTTCAATAAATCTAAAAATAAGAAGAAGAAGAAAAAGAAACCAGCTGGAACAAATACTGTTGAAGGAACTGCAGTTGAAACTGAAAATTCTTCAAGACCTGAAGTTCAAAAACAACCTATTGCGAATAGACCTGTTGTGAATAAACCGAGGGTGAATCCAAATCCAAATCCAATCCAACCAGCGCAACCACAAGCTCAGGTAGCTCCTCAGTTGAATGAAAATGGTGAGCCAATTGTTAGAAAGAAGAAAAAGAAAAATTACAAGAAAAAACCAAATCCAAATAATCCTTTGAACAATGAAAACAAAGCGTAGGATTTTTATAGTATTTATCATTTTAGGGGCGTTCTTCACAAGCTGTGGAGAACAACCTTATTATGAAAAAGTATATTCTTTTGATAACAATGTTTGGAGTCAAAAAGTGAAACCTCGATTTGAAGTGGACATTAAAGACATTTCTAAGCCATATAATTTTATTGTGACTATTCGTACAACAACAGATTACAAATACAGTAATTTGTGGATGTATATGAATACCATTACACCATCAAAGGAAAAAGGTCGCGAACCTTTCCAAATGTTGATTACCAATCCAGATGGAACTTGGACGGGAATCAAAACGGGAACAGTTGTAGAAAACTCTTTGTATTTCAAAAAGCGTAAATTACCTAAAAAAGGAAAATACGTATTTATCCTAGAACAAGGAATAACTGAATCTGTAATCGATGAAATATTAGACATCGATTTACGAGTTGAAGAAGCGAAATAAGTTATTTCGTTAACTAATTCTTTAAAATTATAACAAATAAAATTTATTTGTACTCCTGGCTTATTTAAACGCACATTTGTTATTTAATTAACTGAACTTTTATTTCATAAACATTTTTTATTTTTACATCATTAATAGAATATTTTAAACAATGTTTATATTATTTTGAATGTAAACCTTTCCGATTTGTAACCAATAAAATAGTAAATATGAAAAAAAGTAAATTTTTAGTTTTTGGATTAGTGTTTGTGATGTTTTCATGTGGCTCATCAAAGTTAGTCTACAAAAAAACAAATGCAAAAGAATATAATCTTGAAACGGCAAAAACGGGTGTAGTAATGCGTCCACTTATGGCAGATTTAGATGTTAATATTGAAAGAAAAAGTGTAACTTATTCAGCTCCAATTAATTTAGAAATGACAGATCTTAAAAATAATGCGATGCAGTTATTTTTAGAAACTTATAAATGTGATTATGTTGTAGATCCAATTTTCACAACTACTACTACTGAGGAGAATAAAAGACTAAGTCAAATCGAAATTAAATTAACGGGATTAACTGCTACTTATAAAAAAATATATCAAGTTGATAGTTTACCAAAATCAATCAGTCAATATGCTAATTTAAATAAAAATTTAGCTAGATTAGATTACTACAATTCTTATGATGAGGTAAAAAGTAAAATTGGTTTAGAATTTTGTACTGGTAACAACAAAGCATTTCAAATTGATTACCCATTATCATTTAATCCAACTTTCAGATTATATGTTGGTGTAGATGTACCAAAAAACAATGCATCTGGATTTAAAGCTGATGAGTTTACAAATTACGATACAACGAATGCTCAAACATATTCTGGAAAATTACTTCAAACTAATTTCTCTGCAGGGATTTTTAAAGAATTAGTTGCATCTCAAAACATAACTTTGAGATTACAAGCTGGAGTTAATTATTCTATGTTTGCTCCAGAAAATGATTATGTTGTAAATCCATATTATTCTGTAAATAGCTTATCATCTTTGGGTTTAAGATTAGGAGCAGGTTTAGATTACAAACTTTATAGAAACATTCATATTGTTGGTAAATTTCATACAAATCTAGGTTTGATGAATAGCGCTCATGCAATTGAAACTGCAGTTGATCCATTAGGATTAGCAAAATTATCTTACAA
>CALPUT020000238.1 GCA_943326825.2 Chryseobacterium gleum
ATTAATTTCGATTAAAATTCATAAAAAAACCGATTCAAGTATTTTGAATCGGTTTTTTTTATGAATATACTTTTCTTACTGAATTCTCCTAATTGAAGTTCCATCTGAATAAACATCAAATACAATTCCTGAATAATTTTCATTTACTTCCTGACCAAGTGAATTTATTACTTTTAAAACGATCCCAATTCTTTTCGTCATATCAACAGCTTCAATCTTTGAAATCGTTTCCTTTCCATTGAAATCTGACTGAATTAATCGATAGTAATTAATTCCATTTGCATATTGTTGATCTTCCGAAGAATAATGAATTAAATGAGTCGAATTTCCTGCTCCATTTACTCTAGTTATAGGAGAAAAATGAACGCCATCAAAACTTCTCTCAACTATAAAATAATCATTATCCATTTCTACAGCTGTTTCCCATTGAATAATCACTTTATCGGAATATGATTTTGCTTCAAATTTAATTAACTGAATTGGCAATGGAACTGATCCATTGACTGATCCTAGAGTAAAAGGGCTATAATTAGACCAACCTGAATTCGACGAAACTATACCTGAATTAATTGTTCCTATAATATTATTCCCACCTGCTGTTTCCCAGTTTGCTCCATCATAATGAACAACAGCTAAATCTGAGTAGTCAGCATCAACATTACTATTTGATCCCCAAGACAACTCAATTGTAGCGTTTGAAGTACCTGAACGATCGATCGTCCAATATTCTCTTTGACTTGGATGATGAAGATTTGAACCTGTAACAGTATAATCTCCATATCCTACTCCAAAATACTTTACTGTCCAAGTTGTTGCTGAAGAAATAGATGGAGTTATTGAAGCGAAACGATACAATGAATTTGTTCCTACTGGAAAAGTAAATTTATCTGTAGAATTTGTATTTTTCTTACAATAACCTACTATACATTTTGAATCTGTTGCACCTGAAAAAGTACCTGTTGATCCAAAAGTAAGAGCTTCAGAAGCCGATTCCGCAATTACGTTTCCTGAAGTGAATGTTAAGACATTATTAACCGTAATTCCTTTAGAAATATTCAATCCTGCTGCATTGTTAATTGTTAAATTACCAAACGTTGAGTTACTTGAACCACTTATTGTTTGCGCAGCTGATCCAATAAATACTACAGAAGATGCTGAGTTTGCTGTAAAAGTTCCATTATTTGTCCAATTACCAGATAAATTTATAGTAGCACCTGAATTTAAAGAAAATACACCCGAAATTTTCACGTCTTTCGCATATATAGTAGTCGAAGTTGATGGATCATTTATTACGCATGTACTTCCAGAAGCTGGAATGATTACATTCGTTTCTACTGAAGGAATAGAACCAGCAGAATAAGAAGAACCATTGTAAGTTAACCAATTTGAAGCTAAACCATATTCTACTGATGTAGCTCCGGTCCAAATTACATCACCTGATGCTAATGTAACTCCTACAGGTATAGAAGGATTATTTACGGTTACAGTTGTTGTAGCTGAAGCCGAACAACCAGAATTATTTGTAGTTGTCAATGTATATGTACCTTGATTTGAAGAACTTGCATTACTAATAGTATTAATTGCAGTATTAGGAAATAAACTTATACTCACATCATCTATAGCAAGACCATGATCAGAATTAACATCATTTAAATCTGCCCAACGAATCCAAATACTTTAATTGTTAGCAATATTCAATCCCGTTAATGTTTTTGTAATGTTAGCGACTCTATTTGCAGCTGAATTCCCATTAAGCAATCCTGCTGTTGAAGTATATATTGGAGAAGTAAAAGTAAGTTCAGGAATAGAAACCCAGTTACCAGATACTGTTGTTAATGCAGTAGCATTCGTTGAATAATCAACCAATAATGATTGAGCAACTGGAGAAGTATTACCTGCATCTCTATATTGTTCACCTGTATAAGTTATTGTTACAGAAGAAATAGGACCACCAGTCGTATTTGTTACTTTTATTCCATAATAAAAAGAAGTAATTCCTGCATCACTAACAGCGTTTGCAGCAATAGATCCTAATGCTCGATCAGAAGCATTCGAAGCTGATGAAAAATTATAAACACCACTTGAATTACTCGAACCTGTTCCAACGGTTAATGTCGATATTGCAGTTGCAGGTGAAGTAGCATTTCCTTGCCCACTTAAAATATACCATCCAGGCAATGTAGAATTATCAGTCCATGAAGTACCTGTATTCAATCCATCAAAATTTTGAGTAACACTTGCACCATTCGTTCCAGAAGCTGAATAACTATTGGGCCCTGACCAAGAATAGCTGATATAATCTGAACCACCACTTGTCAATTGAATGTTATTACCATGACAATAAGAACCTCCATTACTAGCAGTTGCAGTAGGTAAAGCAATTACTGTAACGGCTAGGTTACTTGCTGAACTTGTACCACATGCGCTAGTTGTAGTCACAGAAATCGAACCGCTAGAATTTCCTCCTGTAACTGAAATTGAATTTGATGTACCTCCAGCTGTTTGAGCCCAACCACTTGGTAATGTCCAATTGTAAGTGTTTCCAGAAACATTAGTCACTGAATATGAATTTCCAGTAGAACTTGCACAAATACTTGATGAACCAGTTATTGAAGACGGTGCTGATGGAACTGAATTTATAGCGATTGTTGCTGAACCATATCCACTGCTCCAACAGCCAGATGTGGTGTTTTTAGACCTTATATAATAAGTCCCTGCTGTAGAAGTATTATATGTATTAGCTGAATTTGAAGTTGAAGTACCTGTTGTTGTTGTTTGCCAGTACCAAGTTTCACCTACTGGTGCTGAACCACTTGAGGTTAAGGTTACTCCAGGAGAAGCACATTGTGGTGAATCACTTGTTGGCGTTGAGGGATTAGCAGGTAAAGCATTAACTGTTACAGCACCTGATACTGAACTTGCAACCGAACTACTACAAGGTGTTCCGCTCGAAACAACACAATAGTAATACAAGGTACCAGCTGAAGTATTAACTGGCGTATAAGAATTCGAATTTGTTCCTACCATTGTTCCTCCAGAAGTTGAACTAGTTGCATTAGAATACCATTGATAAGATGGACTTGTACCAGTTGCAGTTACTGATAAAGCACTAAAAGCAGTTCCATTTATACATGTTGATACAGGAGAAGTAGATGGAGAAGCAGTAATTGCAATTGGTGAAGTAATAGTCACTAAAACACTTCTTCTCGAAACACTTTCACAACTCCCTTCAGTTTGTGTTGCATAGTAAGTGGTAGAATTAACTAAAGCAGTAGCTCCATCTAAAGCTGAACCACCAGATGATGCTGCATACCATTGTATCGAAGTACCCGTTGCTTGTAGATTTGCGACAGTATATGAACTAGAACTACAAAAACTTTGAGCACTTGCAGACGGAGCAGCAGGTGTAGCATTTGACGTAATCGTTACGTCCGAAGTTGCTGCTGCACAGGGGCTATTTGAAACTGTCCATCTAAATACATTAGCACCAACACCTAAGCCTGTTAAACCTGAGTTATAAGCTGATGAAGTTGTAATAGTACCTGTACCAGAAACCAATGTCCAAACTCCAGTTCCTATTGTTGGATTTGTTGCTGCCAAAGTTGCTGTTGAACAAACTGTTTGAGCACTACCAGCCGAAGAAGTTGGAGCTGCTTTTAATGTTTGAGAACCACTGGCAGAAGTTGAACCAGCTTTTGTACTTGTAGATGTTAAATCACTTGTTGTTATTGCATTTACAGCTATTGTATTACCATTAACTGCACCTGAAGTTAAATCAGCAGTTATCCAGAAATAATAAGTCGTAGCAACAGTAAGTGTAGGTGAAGTGAATGCAGAAAATGTTCTTGCACCTGCACCTCCAGAAGAAGTTAAATCAGACCCTAACTGCGTTGCACTTCCAATACTATTGCTTGAACCATACCAAAGTTGGTATTTGGTAATATCTGCTTGTACATAGGTTCCAGAAGTGGTAAAACCAACATTAGTTAAGTTACCTGCCGCACCAGTTACCGCCAAACTAAAACTTTGAATAGGAACTTTAGTTGAGGATGCGCAATTATTTGCCGCGGACACTGTATTTGAAGCAAGTGTTATTGTTGGAGAGGAACCAGCATAAGCAGTCCATGAAATATCGTCTATTTTTATTTGTGAACCACTTGTTCGTAATTCAACAACAACATTCCCTGTAACATTGATAACTGAGGAATAAGCAACAGTTGAATTTGACGAAGTACTAACTGTTATCGAAGAACCAATTTGAGTTCCATTTACATATACCCCAATTGATCTTGCTCCTGACCCAGTAAATGCTCTAACATAGTTAAATTGTAAAGTACCAATACCATTAGAATATGTAGGAGATGTAACAGTGCCTGAACCATCCGTACAAATAGCTTTTGATGTTATGGTCTGATCTGTCCTTGCTGAAGTTGCTGTCCAAATAACTCCATCTGTTCCTGTCCATGTTCTACTAGAATATGAAGTAGATGAAGCTGAAGGAATATTTGAAAAATTCTCACTTCCTTGAGAAAAAGTATTCGATGAATAGAATACTAATATTGAAATAAATAATAAAAATGAATTTACTAAATTACCTTTTCCTTCTCCTATTTTCATAATGTTATAAATTATTATAAACTACAAAA
>CALPUT020000239.1 GCA_943326825.2 Chryseobacterium gleum
CAAACAGAAAGTGTTACGAAAGCTTCGGAAGAGTTGCATTTGACTCAACCTGCAGTGTCAATTCAATTGAAAAATTTTCAAAATCAATTTGATATTCCCCTAACTGAAATAGTAGGGCGTAAAATTTATATTACAGATTTTGGAAGAGAGGTTGCAATAGCGGCTGAAAAAATTATCTCTGAAATCAATTCGTTGAACTATAAAAAACTAGCCTATAAAGGAAAATTAACAGGAAAATTAAAAATTTCAATTGTGTCTACTGCTAAATATGTTATGCCTTACTTTTTAGCAGATTTTCTGAAATTATATCCTGGAATTGAACTCCAAATGGATGTTACCAACAAATCAGGTGTCCTAGAGAGTTTAGAAAAAAATGAGGTTGATTTTGCATTGGTTAGTGTCCTTCCTGAAACAATTCAAACAAATCACATTGAATTATTGAAGAATAAATTATACGTTATAGATAACGCAGAAAAATCCTATAAGAAACAACAATATACAAGTTCTATTTTTGAGACTATACCTCTTATTTATAGAGAAATGGGTTCAGGTACAAGATTGGTTATGGAACGATACATTAACCAACATAATTTACCTGTAATTAAGAAAATGGAATTAGCCACAAATGAAGCGGTTAAACAAGCCGTAATTGCAGGTTTAGGAGCTTCCATCATGCCTATAATTGGATTAAAAAACGAAATTCAAAATAAAGAAATACAAATTATTCCAGTTAAAGGTTTCCCAATAGAATCTAATTGGAACATTATCTGGTTGAAAGATAAAAAATTATCAGCAGTTGCATCTTCTTATCTTGAATATATAAATCAAGAAAAAAATAGAATTATCAAAGAGAAATTTGGGTGGTATGAAGTTTATTAACTAGAGATATTTGATTTTTATACGTTATGCATAAAATTAAAAGAATTAAAATTTTAAATAATTTTTTTATTTTAAATCTTTTCTTGGTTTTTAAAAACTCAAAGACAAGCTCTAAGCTTATCCTTGAGTTTTTAATTTAAATTTTACATTTTAATAAGTCTCTCGGTATTAACCTTATTATTGTTAAGAATCTTGATAATATAAATACCCGATTTTAAATTACTTAAATCTATACTTTTTGCATTTTTAGATTGTGATAATACTTTGTTACCTGTCATATCATAAATATCTAAACTTTCAAATTGATTATTAATAAATAATTCTGATAATGCAGGATTAGGATAAATCAATTGATTTTCAAAGGAGTTGTTAATTTCTTTTGTACTTAAAGTGCTCAAATTATAAGTAAAAGATCTATAACCTAACCAACCGTCACTTGCAGTAATTTTAACATCAGCACTTTCATTTGTTTTCAATGTTAATTCTAACATTGTACCTACCTTATTCACAATCATTTTAGTTGTATCATAATCAAAATAATAATTTAAACTATCATTTTCTGGATCTGAAAAGACAACAGCTAAATTAAATTGTTTAGAAAAAGTTGTTTTAGGCAATGTATCTATTACTGGTGTTAAATTGTTCCAACGTAATATTGTTCCACCACCACCGATGCCTCCTTGTTGAGTTGTTATGAATACTTCATCACCAATTTTTGCAGGATTTACTGTCATATCAGAACCTAAAGTAGAATCAGCTAACAAATCTTCAAAAATCCTCATTTCATTTGTATATGGGTTTAAACCAAAAATTTGGGCACCACTAATTCCATAAAGAAGACTATCTGTAGATAACATTTTTGTTAAACATCTATCAACTAATCCACCTATTGAATCATAATCTGAACCATCTAGGTTACATTTAAAAAATTGACCTCCATGTCCTGAAACATTACCCGTATAAGCAAATTGTCCAAAAATTTTATTATCACGAACGATTATTGACTGAGGATTTGTTCCTTTATCCAAACCACCATCAATGATTTTTTGGTATCCGGTTCCATCTTTATGAATACGATATATTAATCCTGAATAGGAATAAGTTCCTATGCCATCTGGGTATGTGTTACCACCACCATAACATGATACATACAAACTATCATTGTATTCATATAGATCAGAAATCATTATTCCATTAATAGGATCAAAATTGTTGTGTAGCTTTATTAGGTCAGTTCCATCTAATTTCAAAGTGAAAACGGTACCATCATATGTATCTAAAATGGATGAATTTGAAATACACCATAATAATGAATCTTTAACAAATTTCACTTCGATTTCACTTAATTCGATATCGAAAACTCTAAGAATTTGAAATTGATGATTTTTCAAAGAATAACTAAACAAAGATCCAGTACCAAAAGAATTAATGGAAACTCTGGTTGTGCCATAAATAATAGAGTCATGAATAATAAAACTTCTGATTTCATAATTTGTCGAATCAAAAGAAGCCAATTCAACTACTGCCTCTCCGTTTCGGTCCATTCTTACAATTTTACTTGATTTTTTTAAAGGACTGTTTGTGGCTACATACAAAGAATCTCCAAAACCAACCAAACCAACTACGGTAGTATCAAAATCTGGACCTTTAAAATCATAAATAGCTTTTAGGTGTTTGTCCTGACTAAATAAGTTCAAAGAACAAAATAAAATTAAAATAAATAGTGAATTTTTCATACAAAAATTTAAGTTTTTGGGTTACAAGTACAAATTTATTAAAAAAATTAAAATTAAAAAGAAATATTAAGTATTTAAATTAGAGTTAATTAAAAAACAATTTAGTTGAAATACGTCAGACTTCTATAATTCTCGGGTATCGAACCACTCCGTCTTACGAACTAAAAATGTGATATTTAATTTCCTCGAACTAATAAGGCTGACATTCTTTCAAGGTCTTTCGTCTTTTCATCTTGATTCTTAAAAGTCTTTTCTCTAAAAATGCTATTTTTGTTACTCTTCATAAAATTGAAAATGTATGTTAACTCCAAAACACGATAAGAAGCTATTTTTACTGGATGCTTATGCCTTGATTTACAGAGCTTACTTCGCTTTTGCTAAAAATCCTCGTATCAATTCCAAAGGACAAAACACTTCAGCGGCGTTTGGGTTTACCAATGCATTAATCGATATTATTAAAACGGAAGAACCAACGCATATTGCAGTTGTTTTCGATCCTCCGGGTGGTGCAACGCATCGTCAGGAAGATTTTGAGGCGTATAAAGCTCACCGTGAAGAGATGCCGGAAGATATTCGTTCGATGATAGAACCGATTAAAACCATCATTCAAGCATTCAATATTCCAATTTTACAAGTTGCAGGATTTGAGGCAGATGATGTAATTGGAACATTAGCTAAAATAGCTGAAACGAAAGGATTTTATACTTATATGATGACGCCGGATAAGGATTTCGGTCAGTTGGTTTCAGATAAAATATTTATGTACAAACCGGGTCGTGGTGGAAATCCGCCGGAAGTATGGGGTGTTCCTGAAATCTGTGCAAAATTTGAAGTAGATAATCCAATCAAAGTAATCGATATCTTAGGTTTATGGGGTGATGCTGCGGATAATATCCCTGGAATCCCTGGAATTGGAGAAAAGACATCCAAAATATTAATTCAAAAATACGGTTCTGTTGAAAATTTGATCGCAAATGCCGATGAATTAAAAGGAAAACAAAAAGAAAACGTTATCAATTTCGCTGAACAAGGAATCGTTTCCAAAATGTTGGCTACAATTATCATTGACGTAGAAGTTGATTTCATAGAAGATGAATTAATTATTTGTCCACCGGATGCTGAGAAAATAAAAGAGATTTTTACAGAACTAGAATTTAGAAATATTGCTAGAAGAGTTATCGGTGAGGACATCGTTGTGACTGCTTCTGTTGACGATAAAGGTCAAATGGATTTGTTTGGAACACAAAGTTTAGTGGTAGAACAAAACCCTGTTGAAACAGCTGATTATAAAACGATTGCAACTGAAAAACCAAGTTACCATTTAATCACTCAACCAGATGAGCGCAAAGAATTATTGGAAATCTTGTTGAAACAAACACAAGTTTGTTTTGATACAGAAACCAATTCGATCAATTCATTACACGCTGATTTAGTTGGAATGTCTTTTTCATGCAAAGCAAGAGAAGGATTTTATGTTGCCGTTCCGAATAATTTTGAGGATGCCAAATCGATTGTAGAAGAGTTCAGACCGTTTTTTGAATCAACTACAATTGAAAAAATAGCACACAATATAAAATACGATTTACAAGTATTAGGTCGCTATGGAATTGAGATTGCTGCGCCAATTTTCGATACGATGATTGCGCATTATTTGATCAATCCAGAGGCGAAACAAAGCATGGATTTCTTATCAGAATTTTACCTTTCGTACAAACCGATTTCAATTACAGATTTAATCGGTAAAAAAGGAAAAAATCAAGGCAACATGCAAGATTTGAAGCCAGAAGAAGTTTCAGATTATGCATGTGAAGATGCGGATATTACGTTTCAATTAAAACAAATTTTCGAACCTGAAATCCAAAAAGAACATTTGAAACATTTGTTCTATGAAATGGAAATACCGTTGGTGTATGTCTTAAACGAAATGGAGAAAAATGGAATTGCCATTGATTCAGTTGGTTTACACGAATTTTCAATTTACTTAGAAAAACATACTGCCGAATTAGAACAATCGATCAAAGGTATAG
>CALPUT020000240.1 GCA_943326825.2 Chryseobacterium gleum
CTTCTTTTACATTAAGAGTAATGTTTTTTGAAACTGATAGTTCTTCTGTTATAGTTGAAACATTTGAAGTGTCTGAAACATAATAATCTTTCGAAGTATGAATTTTATACTCTTGGTTTTCTTCTGCTTTTATAGTGAATTTCCCATCAGCTTTAGTTGTAAATGAACCAATCAATTTGTTTTTTAAATCATAAACTTCAACTTTAGCATTTGGAATTGGTTTACCTTCTGGATTTTTAACTATACCGTTAATTAATTTTTCTAAAATATATTCTTCTGTGTTTAATTCTTTCAAGATTGATAAACTATAAATATCGTCACTCCCTTTTCCTGAAATTCTATTTGAACAAACATATCCTTCTTTCATTAATGAATCTATAATAATTCCAAAATCGTCATATTGAGAATTTAATGGAGTTCCAAAATTGTTTACTTTTCCAAATTCACCATTTTTAAGTGATGTAGCAAAAATATCTAATCCTCCCAAACCAAATAATCCATTAGAAGAGTAAAATAATATTTGCTTCGAATCATGAAAGAAAGGAAATAACTCGTCACCTTCAGAATTAATATGTTGTCCTAAATTTACAGGTTTACCCCATGTCCCTGATTTTGTTGCTTTACACTGGTAAATATCTGTTCCACCAAATCCGCCTGGCATATTACTTGCGAAATAAAGTGTTTGACCATCTTTAGTGATAAAAGGATGTCCATTCGAAAACTCTTTATCATTATACTCAAATGTAATAGGCTCGCTCCAAGTGCTATCTTCTTTTTTATCAACCCAGTATAATTGTAGATTATAACTACCATCTAAAGCCTTCTCTTCATAATTTGTTGAGGTATAATACATTCTTTTTAAATCAGAAGTAAAAGAAACTGCTCCTTCATGATATTTTTTATTAAATTTTGGACGAAATTCTGTTTTAGTTACAATTGAATCAGTTGATTTTGGATCAAAAATAAATAAATCTAAAAATGATTTATTCGTCCAAATGTAATTCTTAATTATCATTCCATCATGTCGAATTGCATTAGCAGAATATACTATGCTATCGTTATAAAAAGCAGGTCCAAATTCTTGAAATTCTGTATTGATATTTAATTGATTTAAAGCAAAGAAACCTCTGTCTTTTTTTAAATCTTTAATTTTGTTTAATAATACTTGATTTGTTTTTGATCTAATTTCATTTGGTGACTTATCGAAATAAGAATGCATCCATTTTTCTGAATCACCATATTTCCCATTCGTTTTTAAAATGTTCGCATATGCAAAATAATCATCACCTATCGCCTCTGTTTTATTAACAAGCTCAGCGTATCTGATTTCTGATTTTGCATAATCTCCAATTTTGAAATAAGAATCTGCTAATTTTCTTAATCCTTCTGAAGTTAATGTATCTTTCTTTTTTTCAGTTCGTTCATATTTTTTAATTGCTTCATGATAGGCAAAAATAAAATACAATTTATCCCCTTTTAACTCAGTTTTTGATTTTTGTAACTGCCCAAAACCAAAACTAGTTATCATTAATAAAATTAATATAATAGCACTTTTCATTTGACTTGATTTTGAATAATTATTAAAAATATCTAGGTGAAACAATTCGTTTTTTAGTTTTACTGATGAAGTCATATCTTAACATCAATTCATGACTTCCTGCATTCACTCTTGATGTTTGCACACCATGAGACCAATCGAATGAATATCCAATTCTTAAATTATTTTCAAGATTATAACCTAATAATACCCCAAAAGCATCACCTGTTCTATACATTCCTCCAAATTCTAAAACTTTGTTTATAATAAACATACCTGTCAAATCAGTTTGAACTGGAGCAGCTTGTGTCATTTTTATAAGCATTGTCGGTCTAAACTCAACGTTTTTAGATAATCCTAAAACTATTCCTCCCGTAACATAAATGTGTCTTCTCTCTAAGCTTAATCCTGATGGAGCAGAAGGGTCAATTTTGTTTTTTATTAATTTAGGTGAAGATAGACCTAAGAAATATTTTTTTCTTGTAAAATAAAATCCAACACCAAAATTTGGAGTTAATTGATTTCTAGTGTTATTAGCAATTGTTACATCACTATAATTTGTAGCAGTTAACCCTATTAAATTAGCTTGTAATAAATTCATACCACCATTTATACCCATTGATAATTGACCACCTATTTTAAATTTAATTTTATATGCATAACTCGCATTAAAACTAGTATTATTTACAGGTCCAATTTTATCATTTAAAGCAGAAAGGCCTATTCCCATTTTATGTTTAAACAATGGTGCATGAATTGTAAAGTTATCACTTACTGGTGCTCCTTCAAATCCAACCCATTGTGATCTGTGTAAAGCTGTTAATGTTAACACCTCTCTACTTCCTGCATAAGCTGGATTAATCGCTAACATATTAAACGAATAATGAGTATACATAGCGTCTTGTTGAGCATTTGCTATTACTAAATTCATTAGCAATACTAAACATGTTATTAATTTTTTCATACGCTTCTTTTTTTAGGTTTGACCCTCCTTTTCAGGAAGGTCAACTAACTATTATCTTGTTAAATAAATGTATCCTTTCAATAAGTTTTGTTCTGGAGTATTTCCTTCTTTACCTAAATCCAATACATAGAAATAAGTACCAACTGGTAGGTCGTTTCCACCTATACCGACAGTTTCAAGATTTTTACCATCCCAATCATTGTTATATCCATGAGTTTGGTATACTAAATTACCCCATCTGTTGTAAATCATTAATACGTTATTTGGATAATCGTAAATACCATTCACCTCAAACTTATCATTTACACCATCACCATTTGGTGAAATTACTTGTGGTACTATTAAGTCTAATCCTATTGGCATACAATCTGATGTATCAACACATGTATGATTAGTTAATATTACTGCGTATTCACCACTAGTTAATGGAGTAAATGTTTGCTCATTTCCATTTTCCCAAATGAATCCATTATCACATTTAACCCATTGATATTCAACTGTATCTGCTAATGCTGTGAATAATGAATTATTTGTCAATGTTACAATATTTGTAGTTGGCATTCTATCTATAGTCAAGATAGTTGTTATGATACTATCACAACCAACTGCATTTGGAATTGTATCGATGTAAGTTCCTGAATTAGTCCATGTATATAATCCACTTGGTGAAGTATATGTTTCACATGCTCTAACAACATCTGTATTAGTTGTTGAATGATTAACTGTTAAGTTAATAGTAATAATACTATCACAACCATAATAACTTGGTATGATGGCAGTATATATTCCACTTACTGTATAAACTGTATTATCAGGTGCAGTATACATATCACAAACAGGTGCTGGAGTAATCGTTGATGTCACTGGCATCACTACAACTTGTTGAGTCGAAGTTGATGCATTACCATTTTCATCAACAACTGTCCATGTTACAATTGTTGTACCTTGGTTGTAAACAGTTGGAGCATCATTGTATACAGTATCTACAGTACAGTTATCACTGTAAATTGGAGTTCCTAAACTTACATTTATTGCTGTACATCCAGCATTATTCGGTAAAACATTGACCGCAATTGGAGCAGATATAACCGGAGAAGTAATATCATTAATTATTACATTCTGAGTCGTTGTTGAAATGTTTCCATTACCATCATCAAATGACCATGTAATTACGTATGTTCCTTGTGTTGTATATGTTAAAGGATCAGAAGTTGTTCCATTTACAATTCCAACACAATTATCGATAGCAGTCGGAATAACTGTTACGGTTGCTGAACATTCTGCTACTACATCAGCTAATACTGGAGTTACAGGCGCTGTTATATCGTCTACTGTTACAACTTGTGTTGCTGTTGATACATTTCCAGATAAATCAACAAATGTCCACGTTACGTTATAAACTCCTTGATTAAATACTGTAGTTGTAGTACCAGTTATTGTATTATCACAATTATCAATTGCTGTTGGAGGAGTTACAGTACATTCAAAAGAAACTGGCGCTAAAACTGCTAATGTTGCTGGTGATTCATTATCAATAACATTAACATAGAAGAAACAATTAGAAGTATTTCCTGAACTATCTGTTGCAGTCCATTCAACTCTTGTTACACCATGGTTAAACACTATGTTCATCAATGTGCTACCTGTTCCTGTTGTTGCTCCACTAAGTATGTAAGTACCATCAGCATGACAATTATCTGTAATTGTCGGATCTAATAATGGATTCGTATTCGTGTTATTACACAATGTTGGATCAACAAATACATCTAAAGTATCTACAAAATTACAAGTAATTACAGGTAATTCATTATCGATAACCGTTACATTGAAAGAACATGTTGTTGAATTTCCTTCTGCATCAGTTGCTGTCCAAATTACGTTTGTAATTCCTTTATTAAATGTAGTATTCAATAAATCATTTGTAGAAGCAACTGTTGCTCCAGATAATGTTGCAACTACACTAAATAATGTACAATTGTCTGTAGCTGTTGGATTAAACAACGGATTAAGGTTGTCATAAGTACAATTAGCTAAGTCTGTATTTACTGTTTGCATACCTAATACGTTACAAGTAATCATCGGAGGAACACTATCAAATACTGTAATTGTATAAGAACATGTACTTGA
>CALPUT020000241.1 GCA_943326825.2 Chryseobacterium gleum
AACTTTTAACTTTTAACTAAAATTAATCCCACCATCTTCTCCAACTCATCAAAATCAATCCAAACAGCATCTGGATGTCTTCTAAACCAAGTTAATTGACGTTTGGCATATCTTCTTGTGTTTTGTTTGATTAATTCGATGGCTCTTTCTAATGTTATTTCATTATCTAAATATTGAAAAATCTCAGAATATCCAACGGTGTTCATTGATTGAAGATTTCTAAGATGTTGTAACGATTTAACTTCTTCGATTAAACCGTTTTCAATCATCAAATCGACTCTTCGATTGATGCGATCATATAACTTTTCGCGCTCATGATTAATGACAAAACGTTGAACTTCAAAGAAAGGTGGAATTGGTTTATTTGTTCGTTGACTTGAAAAAGTTTTTCCTGTAAGACGAATCACTTCGATTGCTCTTATAATTCGCATTGGATTGTCTTTATCTACTTCGCTGAAATAATCTATATCTTTCTCTTTTAACTCAGCTAAAAGAGGATCTATACCATTCGTTTCAAATTCTTTAGTGATTTCAGTTTTTAATTCATCCGATTTAGGAATTGGATCTAAACCAATACATACAGCATCGATAAACATTCCTGAACCTCCAACCATAATGATTGTATCATGAATTTTAAATTCTGAAGTTAAAATCTCAAATGCTTCTTTTGCATATCTTGCTGAAGAAACTTCATCTTCTAGAAAATGTGAATCAATGAAATAATGCTTTACTCCATTTTGTTCTTCTATTGATGGTTTTGCTGTCCCTATGATGACTTCTTTATAAAATTGTCTTGAATCAGCTGATAAAATAATTGTATCTAATTTTTTAGCTAATGAAATTCCTAAAGCTGTTTTTCCACTGGCTGTTGGACCTTGAATAACAATTAGTTTTTTTTTAGACATTTTTAAAGATGCTAGATATTAGAAACTAGACAATAGACTTGAAATTAATGGTAGATAGATGCCCACATCAAATATCGACTGTAGATCTCTCTTACATATCTTGTCGTAATCCCACCGTGCATTGCACCACTTTCGACAACTGGATCTCTATAAAATTCTCGTTTCGATAAATTTAACGCCATTTCTTCCACATTTTCGTCCCAAAGTAATGGATTTTTACCGTGTTTCTCAGCCAAACGTTGGGCATCTTCAATATGAGAACGTCCAGCATTATAGGATGCTAAGGCAAATTTCTGACGTTGAACTTTATCTGGAATTGATTTCCAAAAATTAAAATCATCATTTAATTTATGCATTCCTCCCATAATTTGAATTTCTGGAGGAGAACTTGGGTAAACTCCATAACTTGCTCCAGTTTGAGGCATGAATTGAACAATACCATACGCACCTCCAAAAGAAACAGCATCAGGATTAAATTTAGTTTCTTGATATGCCAATGCAGCTAACATTTGCCAATCCCATCCATATTTGTTAGCAGCAGCTTTGAAGTAAGCATCATAATGAGAAATTTGACCACCTTTTAAACTTGATAATGCTAATTCTGTTGTAGTAGTAACATGCTCCATTTCAAAATATTTGTGTTGTATATATTTGAACGTTGTATTACGCATAAAATCTTCTAACCAAGTATCTAATTTCGCTTTCAACAATGGACTGGACTTACGTAAACCAAATGCTATTTTTTGCTGAACTGATAAGCTCAAAGAATAATCTATGTTATCGTAAAAACTACTATTTATCTTAGCAACATTTTGCTCGGTAACTGTATAATCAATCATCCCTTCTGAAACCATTTCAATTAATTCTTCTGCCCCAATTTGACCATCGTTTGATTTTATAAATATAGAATCACCGATTTCTTCTTGTAAATGAATTAAACGTTCATAGTAACTTGAATTTTTCCAAACATGTATTTCTTTTTCTGCTAATTGAGAAGGATCATGTAACATGTTCAAACGAATTTGATCTGCCGACATTTTCTCCCAACCATTTGGCTTCCTTTGAACCAACACTTGATTTGAACGAATTATTGGTTTAGAAAAATCAATTAAATTACTTCGTTCTTTGGTAATAGTATAATTACACGCAATTAAATCTCCTTCTCCATCCGCTAAAAGTTGATTTAATTCGTCTAAATTATCGACAATTTTAATTTCTAACTCTACACCTATTTCATTCGCAAATTCTTTTAAAATCTCATATTCAAATCCCATTTTACGACCACGATAAATGAAAAAAGAAGTTGAACTGTTTTCTGCTAACACGGTTAACTTACCATCTTTAAGGATTTCCGTTAAATCATAATTAACTGTATCTAAAACTTCTTTTTTTGCATTTTCAACCGTTGGGAAAAAACTGATTTTGACTACAGTAATGATAAACAAAACAATCGCAATTACATAAAGCGTTTTTAGGCGTTGTGTAACAAAGTAGAAATGTAACTTTTCAAGTATTTTATCTTTCATTTTTCAATAGAACAGAATAAACTATTGATTTTCTACGAGAAGAATCTATAAATGTTACGAAAATCAATGAATTAGAATAAATTAACTGAAAATTCAGCCTTTGCATCTATCATATATTTATGAAAAACTTCTGTTATTTCCTTTTCAAATTGGACAAATACATTTGGCGCATTAGCTAATTCATTTGGAAATGAAATTCGTTTCGATAAACCATAACTGGATTTTTCTAATCCTTCCATAAATTGATAATAATGTAACCAGTTGATTTCTTTCATCTTAGTTAACATCAAATAGAATTGATCAGAATAAGATACATTATTAAAATCAATTGAGGCATAGAAATCATTCACGAATAAATCATATTCTTTGTCGTGAAAAACATTCCAATTCTTTGCTAATAAATGATCAAAATAAAGATCAACTGCAATTCCAGCAACTTTAGGAAGTGGCTCATAAAGTATATGAAGTAATTCGATTACTGCTGGGTGATGATCAATAAAATTATCTATTCTTCTATGCAATCGAATACCTTCTTGAATTTTTTCTGGATAATTAGACAAATCTTTTCCTTTAACGAAATCACCATACAAATTTGCCTGCATTAAAGCGAAATCATTATTTGAAAAGTAAAGATGTCCTAAGAAATTCATGCGAATTCAGACAATTCTATCCATCTTTCTGTTTTAGAATCGATTGCATCAACAATTTCTCCCAATTTTTGTCCAGCTTTCATCAACTCATCATTCGACAGTGAAGTGTCTGATAATTTAGTTGTATAAACTTCCTTCTCAGCTTCTAAACCTTCTAATTCTTTCTCAATTGTTTCAAATTCAATCTTTTCTTTGAAAGATAATTTTCTTTTTGCTGGAGCAGCTTTTTCAACTGCAGGAGAAAGTTGTTGTGCTTTAGATTCCGTTTTCACTTCTGCCTTAGCTCCACCCTCTTTATCGCTTTTCTTTTGAGCAGCAATTTCTTTTCTATATTCAGTATAATTCCCAACGATATCTTTGATCGCTCCTTGTCCTTCGAAAACGAAAATATGATCTACCATTTTATCCATGAAATATCTATCATGTGAAACAACGATTAAACATCCTTCAAAGTGACGAAGGTAATCCTCCAAGACACTCATTACGAAAATATCCAAATCATTTGTTGGCTCATCTAGAATTAAGAAGTTTGGATTTTTCATCAAAACAGTCATTAATTTTAAACGACGTTTTTCACCTCCACTTAATTTATATACATAATTGTAATGCATATTTCGAGGAAACAAAAACTTCTCTAAAAACTGAGCAGCCGACATTTGACGACCTTTATCCAAAGGAATGAATTCAGCTATATCACGTATAATATCAATGACTTTTTTATCGTCAGCAACTTGAATTAATTCTTGGTTGTAATAACCAAAAACAACAGTTTCTCCAACTGCAATTGAACCTTTATCAAGTGGCTCTCTTTCTTGGATGATATTTAAAAAAGTAGATTTACCTGTTCCATTATTACCTACAATTCCTAATCGTTCTTTGCGTTTGAAATTATAAGAGAAATTTTCGATGATTACTTTTTCCGGACTCCAAGCTTTTCCAATTTTATGTAATTCTAAAATCTTAGATCCTAAACGTTCCATTTTTACAGGAATGTCTATTTCATCTTCATTGATTCGTTGACTTGCTACTTCTTTAATTCCTTGAAAAGATTCAACTCTCGCTTTTTGTTTAACACCTCTCGCTTTCGGTTGACGGCGAATCCATTCTAATTCTTTTTTAAAGGTATTTCTCGCCTTATCAATTGTAGATTGTAATTGATCTTGACGTTCAGCTTTTTTCTCTAAATAATAAGAGAAATTTCCTTTATAACGATAAATTGTTTCGTCTTCTAATTCTAAAATTGAATCACACACTACCTCTAAGAAGTAACGATCGTGCGTCACCATCAGAATAGTCGATTTTGATTTAGAAAGGTATTCTTCCAACCACTCGATCATATCTAAATCCAAGTGATTCGTGGGCTCATCCAGTAACAAGAAATCAGCTTCAGAAACCAACACTTTTGCTAATGCAACTCTTTTTTTCTGTCCACCAGATAAACTACTGATTAATAAATCGGTATTGTCTAATTTTAGTACTGAAAGAATTTGATTCACTCGAACTTCAATGTCCCAAGCATT
>CALPUT020000242.1 GCA_943326825.2 Chryseobacterium gleum
AATTATTTGGTTGAAAAATCAGATAATTTGACCTTGAAAATGGTTGTTTCAAACGAGAAAGATAAGTTGCAATCTCTATTTGATTTAATCTGTCAAAATTCAAATGAACCTACGATTATTTTCTGTAACCATAGAGAGCCAGTAGAAAGAGTAGCAGAGTTTTTAGCCGATTTAGGAATTGTAGTTACTTTCTTTCATGGTGGTTTAGAACAAGCAGAGCGTGAACGAACATTGATTAAATTTAGAAATGGAAGTTCGAATTATTTGGTGACAACTGATTTAGCAGCAAGAGGATTAGATATTCCAGAAATTAAATACATTATACATTATCATTTACCTTTAACAAAAGATGCTTTCATTCATAGAAATGGTCGAACAGCGCGTATGTCAGCTTCTGGGACTTCTTTTTTATTAGTAACGAAAGATGAGGAATTACCAAAATACATTTTAGAACAAAATATTCCAGTTGAAGCGATAAAAGAAGAATCTTTTCTTCCGAAAGAACCTAAATGGGAAACATTGTACATGAGTGGAGGTAAAAAAGATAAAATCAATAAGATTGATATTGTAGGTTTTTTATCTAAAAAAGGAAATTTAGAAAAGGATGATTTAGGATTAATCATCGTTCAAGATTTTACATCTTATGCAGCTGTTAATAGAAAGAAAATTCGTCAAGTACTTGCTGCAATAAAAGACGAAAAGATTAAAGGGAAGAAATTGAAAATTGGTATTTCAAGATAAAATAGAATTTTGGATTTTAAATTTTGAATTATTAGTTATTTGTTAATTCAAAAAACAAATTTGATATTTGAGCGTTAATAGTTAGGCATGAAAGAAAAATTAAAATCATTATATAGGTTTATCTCACCAAGATTTCAAACAGTTCATTTAGATTACAGAGTTGATCCAAAACCTCGTCAAGGTCATGGGAAACCAGCTCATTACTTATTGTATAAAATTATAGATGATAATAGAGAATTGTATAAACAAACACTTTATGATTTTTTAAATCTTTCAGCAAACATTCATACAATTCAAGATAGTTCAGTTGAAAAAAATGAAAATCTTCCTGCATGGAACAATGAATTTCTACCAGGTTTAGATATTGTAGGTTTGTATGGAATAATAGCCTTACACAAGCCTCAACAATACATAGAAATAGGTTCTGGAAACTCAACAAAAGTTGCTAGAAAAGCAATTTCTGATTTGAAATTAGACACAAAAATCACTTCGATCGATCCTTATCCTAGAGCAAATATTGACCATTTAGCTGACAAAGTAATCCGCGAACCATTTGAGAAATTAAATGATTTACAGTTCATCATCAACTCACTTAATGAAGGTGATATATTGTTTATCGATAACTCTCATAGATGTTTTTCGAATTCAGATGCAACTGTTTGTTTTTTAGAATTGTTACCTTATTTGAAAAAGGGAGTAATTGTTCATGTTCATGATATTTATTTACCATACGATTATCCGCAATTCATGTGTGATCGTTTTTATAACGAGCAATATGTATTAGCTGCATTTGTATTAGCAAATCCTTCTAAATATAAAACTATTTTACCTAATTACTTTATAAGTGAAGATAAAGAATTGAGCGAAATAATTTCCCCGATGTGGAATCATTCGAATTTAAAGAATGTTGAGCGACATGGTGGTTCTTATTGGATTCAGATTAATATTTAAGGATTAAATTAAATTTGTAATATAAAATAGTAAAACATTGTTTAATGTTTTACTATTTTATGAATTTGAGATTTTCCATTTGAAGATGTATTACTGATAAAGTAAATACCCGTTTTTAAGTCGTTTAATTCAATTGTTGTTTTTAAATTATTGAATGCAGAATTAAAAACAATCGTACCATCTAAATTATATATAATAAATTGAGTCTTTAAAAGATTTTTGGGTATTTCAATTGTTAAATTATCTTTAAAAGGGTTTGGATAAATTGAATAATCAATTTGAGTTGCTTTTTCAACAATACCTGCATTACTTTCATTGTTTATTAGCTTTAATATAAATGATGGATGACTATTACCTTGTTTAACAAAATTACCTAAAGTGAATATAGCATCATTTGAAATCAATGCTTTACCTGGCTGATTGGTAATATTTAAAAGATCTGAAATATTAATTATTGATGCATTGAAATTTAAATCATAGTTTGGTGAACCATCAATATTTATTACTCTAATATTAAAACTGGATTTTATGTATAATTTTTGACCTACTTGAATTTCTTTCGTGTCAATTACATATAGCGGAAACTCTGATAATTGATTCGAAATGAAAGTTGAATCTACTTGACCTGATGAATTTAATTTTAATATTCTTGTTGGAATATAGTGACCATTAAAACTGTTAAAATAACCACCAATAATAATCTCTTGATTTTCTAATACTTTTACCAATGTAATACCGTCATCTGAATTTACGCTTTCAGGGCCACTTCCTAAATTAAATGAAGTATCTAAAGATCCATCTGTATTTATTCGGATTAATTTATTTACTGGTTGACCATTAAAATTATTAAATATACCACCAAAAATGACTTTTCCATCTGATTGAATATCAAAGTCATATGAAGATGAAACTTGATCGATTCCTGTTCCAATGTTAAATGTCGTGTCTTCACTTCCATTTGAATTTAATCTATAAACATTATTACAATCCCCAGCGATAATTTTACCGTCAGGAAGTGTTTTGAATTTTAATACATTATATAATGTTTTAAATTGAGTAAAATTGAAATCGTTTTGAATTTGTGCAAATTGATTAACCTTAAAAAATTCTTTGCCAGTTGAGACTAAAATTGTTGAATCTGATATTATTTCTGCTTGAATAACGGCACCTTTTGATTCATTTAATAGAAAATTAGTATCAATGCTACCATTTGAATTTAATAGTGAGATACCATAAGTGTCATAATCATTTATTTTAATAAAATCACCTGCAATTAATATTTTATTATTGAAAACATCTCCACTTCTTATCACTCCATATCTAGCGGTTTTCAGTTTAATATTTGTATTTAAATTACCATTTAAGTCATAATTTGAAACACCATATTTATTTCCATTTACAGATGTGTTATTAATAAAAATACTATTGTTTTTTAAATAAAAACTAAAATCAAATGAACCGAAATTATCTAAAATAACAGGCGTAAAGGATTGGTTAACATTGCCATTTGAATCTAATTTTACGAAATAGAAATTATTTGTATTGTTAATATTCAGTGGGGTTGCAACATAAATATCTAAGTTGTTAATATAGATTTCCGAAGCCCAAATATTTTCATTTGTGAAAAAAGTTTGATCTGGAGAGCCATCATTATTTAATCGTACTAAGCCATTAAAATTTACCCCATTAAATGAACTAATAACTGATTTCCCTAATAATATTTTACCGTTACTCAATATTGTTAAGGACCCGATAAGACTATTGGTACCTGATCCTGAATCAAATAGAGTATCTATAGAACCATTCATATTAAGTCTTACAATATCATTTTTTAAATGGTTGTTGACAGTTGAGAACATTCCTGTAACATATATACTATTTAAATTTACAGTTGCAAAAGTTACTATTTCATCGAAAATTATTTGATTGTCAAATGAATTATCTAATGAAAAGTCATCATTATATCTGATTATATAACCTTTATTATCATTTGAGTAACCGGTTGCAATTATCTTGTTGTCATCTTGAACAAATATTGAAGTAATGTTTTTAAGTGTATCAATTGTTGAAATAATATTTCCAGATTGATCTAATTGATATAAATAAAAATTGTATCCATAATAATTTCTTGATGATATATAGTCTTGTGCCCAAACTATTAATTTACCATTATTTTGCCTTTTAAAATCTTTTATTATTAAGGTATCTGGTCCGTTGAATATGAATGTTGTGTCTAAAGTATTGTCACTATTCAGTCTAATTAAATTATTCACTCGGTGATTTTCATAAAAAGAAATATCTCCACCAATTAACATTTGACCATATAATGTACTATCAATTTTTAAAATTTTCGCACTTCTATAGGGTATTGGATCTAGAAAGTTTGAATCGATTATTTGAGAGTTAATATTTAAAATATTAATAATAAATATGAAAGTGAAAATTGTAATTGATTTCATTAATATAAGTAAATGTTGTTATTAGATTATTTCAAAACAAAAGTAATATTTCTTTCAAGAATAAACTCATTATTATAATAATGTGAAAATTTAAATCAAATTCAATAAAACGTATTTAAAATATAATTGTAAATCATATTTTATCTAATAGATGTTGTATAAACAAAACCTTTTATTAAATTAGTAGAACGAAATTTATTACATTATTTATATGTCAGATACAACGATTAAACCGATCAAAGGTGGAGAATTCTTAATAAGAACGACTAAGCCAGAAGAGATTTTCTCTCCTTCAGAATGGAGCGAAGAGCAACATATGATCGCACAAATGTGTGATGATTTTATTAATCAAGAGGTTTATCCTGTTATCGATAGAATTGATGCGATGGAAGAAGGTTTGATGGTTTCATTATTGGATAAAGCTGGTGAACTTGGAATGTTAGGCATGTC
>CALPUT020000243.1 GCA_943326825.2 Chryseobacterium gleum
ATCACTGTTTGTAAAACTGGAACTTGATCAAATTCAAAGTGATTTTGATTCAATACAGCCATACGTTTTCCTGGCTCTAACTCTACTCTACCCTTTGTTGGATCTTGATCTCCTGTAAGAATTTTTAAGAAAGTTGATTTTCCTGCACCGTTTGCTCCAATTACACCGTAGCAGTTACCTTGTACAAATTTTAAATTAACTTCATCAAAAAGGATTCTTTTTCCAAACTGAAGCGAAAGATTGTTTACTGATATCATTTTATTCCTAGAATTTTGCGCAAAGATACGCTATTATTTTGTTTGATACAAGTCTATTTAGACATTAAGTCAGTAAGAATAAAGAGTTGAAAATGTATTGATTTTCCCTCCTTGAGGAGAGTAAATACATTTGCGAAGACTAAGCGATAGTGCAAGGAGATTGAGGGAGGTGACATCAGTAATCTTACGCTTGAAATGAATTGATACGGAATTGGAATCACAGTTGTCATCCTCCTCTATCCTTCCCTACAAAAATCGGGACAAGCTCTTCAAAGGAGGTAGCTTAAAACGCATTACTTCAGATAATATGAAATTATCCAAATATTAAATACTATGTAGAAACAAAATATTTACTTCATTTGTAAAAAAAACAAAATGTCTCGAATTCAATTAGAATACTTTCCTTTTAGGCTCAATTTCAAATTTCCTTTTCGCCTTTCACATACTGAACGAACAGGAACTGATAATGTGTACGTTTTATTGAAAACCGAAAATGCATTTGGTTGGGGAGAATGTGTTTTTATCCCCTACTATCCTGAGACATTGGAAACGTTTAAAAATTTGATTTCAAAAATTGAACTTCCTGAAAACACAGAAGACATTTCGAAATATACTAACGTTCTAAAATCTAACTTTTCAAATACGAATTTTTGTATTGCAGCGATTGATATTGCTTTACATAACCTTCATGCGAATCTAACGAATACTTCTATCCAAGAATTCTATAACATTGAGGGACAGAGTAAAAAAACGTCTTTCACAATTGGTATGTCGGACGATCAAGAAATGGAAATCAAAATTGCAGATAATCCAGCAATGAATTATTATAAACTGAAAGTGAATCAATTAGAAGTTTATCGCATCATTGAAACATTTGAACGTTTTTCTGAAAAACCGTTTACAATAGATGCCAATCAAGGATTTACAGATCGAAATGAAGCATTGAAATTGAGTTATAAATTAGCTGACAAAGGCGTTTGGTACTTGGAACAACCTTTCCAGAAAGAAGATTTTGAAAGTCATGCTTGGTTAAAAGCTAGAAGTCCAATTCCAATTATTGCTGATGAATCATTTCAAAATTATGCCGACTTAGAGAAAATCGTTAAATCGTTTGATGGAATCAATCTAAAAGTCATGAAATGTGGTGGACTTGCTGAAGGTGTTGAGTGCTTGAAAAGAGTGAAAGAAATGGAATTAAAATCAATTATTGGTTGCATGAGCGAATCAAGTGTTGCTATAAATGCTTCCAAACAAATTGCACCTTTAGCTGATTGGGTAGATTTAGACGGTAATTTATTAATTACAAATGATTTATTTGGAGATGAAAATTACAACCATGAATTTATTTTAGAAGAACTGAAAAAGGGAAGAAATTAATCTTCCCATCAATTATTTTAATTCTTTTAAATTCCTAGAATAGAGTATAATGAAAATTCCTGAAATAACAATATAATAACCTATAATCAGCATTGGAATATTTCGTGGAGAAGTAAATAAATACATTTGAGCAATCTCTAACAGACTATAAATAATGTAGATGTGAAAACCAATCTTTTTACCATTCCACATTTGAAAAGCTCCAAAAGCTCCAGTAATTACCCATATGATTTTCATTGAAATCGCGAAATAGAAATGATTGTTAACGTCAACCATCATTTGCTGTAGTTGTTGAAACATATAAACAAAACTATCCGCATGAACTTCTTGCAATTGTGTTATTTGCTGAGCCATTTGAACATGTTGCTGTGTCATCATTTCTGGAGATGCAGGACCTGAGAAGAGACCAATAATCGAAGTCAGAAAAGAAAAACCTGTAAAAACAAATGTCAAAATACACAAAACTTTTAAAAACTGAGAACGTTTTGGTTTTTGATCTATTTTAATAGTATTATCTAAAGTATCCATTTTATCTTATTAATTTACTGATTTTGCAATTGACATTAATTTGTCAGCTTCCTGAAAACCAATGATATTTTTCACTAATTTACCTTTTTCATTAATGAATAATAACGTTGGATAAGCTTGTATTTTATACATTTTCTCAATTTCGGGACCATCAGTGTCTTGTTCAACGTCGATCTTTAAACTGATAAAATTCTCATTAAAATATTTTGCTACTTTTTCATCTTTAAAAGTTGTTGCAGCCATCCGTTTACAGGGACCACACCATGAAGTATAAGCATCAATAAAAATAAGTTTTCCTGTTTTTTCAGCTTGTTTTTTAGCATCTTCCAGAGAAATATGTTTAAATGCGATACCTGCTCCTTCTTGTTTTATACTACGAGACTTCGTAAACGATAAAGTCAACACCAATGATAATAAAGCAAAAATTCCAATTGTTTTTTTCATTTTTATTAATTTTGAAAGTTAAAAGTAACTAATAATTTTACGTGTTAAAGCCTTTCAATTTAATTTCTTTATTGAAAGTTGTTACTTTTAACACAATTCTCATTCCAAAAATTAAAAGTGGTCGAACTGAAATTCATAAATACTTCTGATTCATTCAAAAATGAAGTCAATCAATTTATTGAAGAATGGTTCAATTCTGCTGATTTTATAATATCCAAAACATCAGGATCAACTGGAGAACCGAAAACAATCGAGATTTTAAAATCAAAGATAAAGGCGTCTGCTCAGATGACTGGAAAATTTCTAAATCTTCAAAAAAAAGAAACTGCTCTTTTGTGTTTATCTACGGCTACCATTGCTGGAAAAATGATGATTGTTCGTTCAATCGAATTAGGATTAAAATTAGTCATTATTGAACCTTGCTCAAATCCATTTGAATTCATTGATGGGGGAATTGATTTTGCAGCTATTGTTCCGCTTCAACTTACAGAAATCCTGAAGCAAAATCCTGAAAAATTAAAATCAGTTCGCAATATAATCGTTGGTGGAGGAAGTGTTTCTTTTGAAATAGAAGAACAACTTAAAGAAAAAAATCTTACTGTATATCAAACATTTGGGATGACTGAAACCATTTCTCATATTGCCATGCGAAAAATCGGATTACATCAAGAGGAACATTATTCTGCTCTTGAAGGAAATTCTTTTTCAACTGAGGAAAATCAATTGATTGTTCATTCTTCATTATTAGATGATTTTCCTTTAAAAACAAATGATTGTATCGAATTAATTAATGCTAAACAATTCATTTGGAAAGGTCGAACTGATTTTGTAATTAACAGTGGCGGAGTTAAAATACAACCTGAAGAAATAGAGAAAAAACTTTCAAAATTGATCAACCGCCCATTTTTTATCACTGGAAAAAAAGATGTTGTCTTAGGCGAAAAAGTGATTCTTTGCATCGAAAGTGAAAATGCTTTTCAAATCAAGAAATCTGAATTAGAAAGTTACCTCTCAAAATACGAAATACCAAAGGAAATCTATATTTTTAATGAGTTTAACTATACAGAAAGTAACAAAATCAATCGTTTAAAAACAGTCGATTTATTTTTGAAAGATGCCATACAGCAAATATTATAACATATTAGGTGTGCCCAACAATGCCTCTAATGAGGAAATTCGAAAAAAATATCGAAAGTTGGTGATGCTGTATCATCCGGACAAAAATCCAGATTTAACGGCTCAAGCTAAATTTTTAGAAATCACACAGGCATACAACATTTTAATTAATAAAGTTGAAATTCAAGAGCAAAAATCTCAACCAACAAGACATACTAGAGATCATCAAACAAACACAGCTGCTAAAAAAACAAAAGAAGAAATACTGAAAGCTGCACGAATTCGTTTTCAAGAACAACAAAAGCAGAAAGAACTCAATAATGAACGCTATTATCAAAAGTTAACGAGCGGAAAAACATGGAATTTCTTTAAAATTTCAGCTTTCATCTGTTTTGGATTTGGAATCCTTATTATCGTAGATTCATTTTTACCACATCGATTTGAAAAAGATTTGGTGACGCACTATAATTCAAATGAAGTTATTCAAACTAGTGGAGATAAAATTTTAATTAAAACTAAAAATGATCACACTTATTTTGTAAATGTTGAAAAATGGGAATATAAATGCCTTTACACCACCGGACCGACTATTTTTATTGAGCAAAGTTTTATCTTGCATCAAGCTTATAAAATTCACAGCCTGACAAAATCGAACTATAAAACATTTCGAGTTGAGTATTCGATGGGACAGTTAAGTTTGTTGTTCGCTATTTTCTTTAGCATTCCTTTTATCACTTACATTTTCAGAAGAAATTCAACCCTTTTTGTAATTATGTATCAAGTATGTTTGTATGTTATTAATGGTGCTTTAGTGATTACACTATTTACAGATAAACGCTATCTACATTTAGTGACATTAGGATTTTATTAAGAT
>CALPUT020000244.1 GCA_943326825.2 Chryseobacterium gleum
AGAGGGAGGATTTGGAAACTTAGATTTATACTATTTCGAAATGCCTGAAAATTTAAGACCTACAAAAACATTATATTTTGAAGGTTTGGTATTTGATGCACTGTCTCGTAAACCAATCCCAGGTAAATTCCAATTAATTGATTTAAAAACAGGAAAAGAGGTAATCATTTCGGAAGCTGATAAAGTAACTGGAGAATTTATGGTTTCACTTCCTGTGAATAATGATTATGCGTTAAATGTGAATTATCCTGGTTATAATTTCTTTTCTCAAAACTTCAACATGACAAATCCAGAAGGATTAGAAGCAATACACATGGATGTGCCAATGGTGCCAATTTCTAGTGAACTTCCAACTGTTTTAGATAATGTTTTCTATGATTTAGGAAAAGCAACTTTACGTCCTGAGTCATCAGTTGAATTGAATAAATTGAAAGATTATTTGGTGTTAAATCCAACTTTGAAAATTGAATTAGGTGGACATACCGATACGAGAGGAGATGCAGCAGAAAACATGACACTTTCAAGTAATCGTGCCAAAGCAGTTTACGATTATTTAATCGCTCAAGGAATTGTTACTGATCGTTTAGCATATAAAGGTTACGGTGAAACAGTGAATCGAATTTCAGATGCTGAGATCGCTAAATTAGCAACTGATAAAGAAAAAGAAGCTGCACATCAGAAAAATCGTAGAACAGAATATAAGATTATTAAATAATAATAAAACTCAACTCGTTTAAAATGCATTTCATTCGATTAATAAGACCAATTAATTTGCTAATTATTGCTTTGACGATGATTAGTGCAAAATACTTTTTAATCGTTTATGAAAAGTTTTCCGCTGCGGACCTTTCTTTTAAAGAAGGTGAAAGTTTTGATTTCTTTTTACTTATATTCTCAACTGTACTAATTGCTGCAGCAGGAAATATCATCAACGATTATTTTGATGTAAAAGCAGATCGAATCAACAAACCGGAAAAATTAATTGTAACAAAATACATTAAACGAAGATGGGCTATTATTTCTCATTGGATTTTAAACGTAGTTGCTTTTTCAATTTCAATTTATTTAAGTTTTCGTAATGATACGTTTTGGTATGTTTTCATTCATTTGTTAACTATCAACATTCTATGGTTTTATAGTGCTTATTTCAAGCGTAAGCCTATCATTGGGAACTTTATAATTGCAGGATTAACTGCCTTAGTAATAATTTTATGTGGTGTACATTTTTATTATCACTCTAATATTAATATTCCAGAAAATATTGATACTAAAAATGCATTAAACTTTTGGATTCACAAAATTGTACAACATGGAAACTTTATATTTTTGATGGGCTTTTTTGCTTTTGCAAACAATTTTTCAAGAGAAATCATTAAAGATATCGAAGACATTGAAGGTGACATAGTATTAGGAGCTAAAACATTTCCAATCATCTATGGAAAAAGAAAAGCAAAATTATTAGCCATTTTAACTTTGACATTCTCCCCTATTTTCTTTTTTGCTTTTATTCAATATCATTTAGGGAATTTTAATGGAACAATTATAGGAACAATTAAAGTGTTTTTACCTATTGTGATTGCACTACTTTTAAATTTAATTTCAATTCTAAATCTTATCAAAGCTCAAAACAAATCTGCATTGAAACGTTCAGATTTATTTTTAAAAATCGCAATGTTGTTAGGGATTTTACAGCCTTTTTATTGGTTAGCTTTTATTTAATTTTGAATTTTAGATTTTAAATTTTAAATTTTGGATTATGATGAAGAAATTAATTTTAGGATCTAAGTCTCCTCGTCGTAAGGAATTGATTGAAGGAATTGACATTCCGTTTGAAATCAGAACCAAAGATACGGATGAAAGTTTTCCTTCTGACTTACCTTGTGTTGATGTGGCAGAATATATCGCCAAGAAAAAAGCAGATGCTTTAAAAGCTGATATTAAGGAAAATGAAATTATCTTATGTGCCGACACTGTTGTTATTGTAGATAATCAAATCCTTGGAAAACCTAAGAATTTCGATGATGCAAAACAAATGTTGCAATCTCTTTCCAACAAGACACATCAAGTTGTTACTGGCGTTGTAATTACTTCAAGTGTGAAAGAATCTGTTTTTAAAGTTACAACAGATGTGACATTCAAAGAATTAACCAACGAAGAAATCGAATTTTACATCAACAACTATCAACCTTTCGACAAAGCTGGTTCGTATGGCATTCAAGAATGGATTGGATATATCGGTGTGAAAGAATTAAAAGGATCTTATTTTAATGTGGTGGGCTTACCGATTCAGGAAGTTTATTCGGTGTTGAAGGGAGAGTTTAATTTATAATTTTCAATGATGGATTTTGAATTTTGAATTAAACCTAATCCAAAATTCAAAATCTAAAATCTATAATTACATACCTGGCATTCCTCCAGGCATATTTTTCATTTGTTTCATCATTTGCATCATGTTCTTAGGATTACTCATCATTTTCATCATTTTCTTCGTATCCTCGAACTGTTTCATTAACTTATTTACTTCTTGAATATTTGTTCCTGAACCCGCTGCAATTCTATTTTTACGTTGTACATTAATCAAAGCAGGATTCGCTCTTTCATGTGGAGTCATTGAAGTGATGATTGCTTCTAAATGTTTGAATGCATCGTCTTTGATCTCAACATCTTTCATTGCTTTCCCCATTCCTGGAATCATTCCCATCAAATCTTTCACATTCCCCATTTTTTTCACTTGTTGCAATTGCGCCAAGAAATCATTGAAGTCAAATTGATCTTTTGAAATTTTCTTTTGAAGTTTTCTTGCTTCTTCTTCGTTGTAATGCTCTTGCGCTAATTCCACCAAAGAAACAACGTCACCCATACCTAAGATACGGTCAGCCATTCTTTTTGGGTAGAAAACGTCTAACGCATCCATTTTCTCACCAGTACCTACAAATTTGATTGGCTTATCAACAACCGTTTTGATTGTCAACGCAGCACCACCTCTTGTATCACCGTCTAACTTCGTTAAAACAACTCCGTCAAAATTAATTTTTTCATTGAAGGCTTTCGCTGTATTCACAGCATCTTGACCTGTCATAGAATCCACAACAAACAACGTCTCAGAAGGATTGATCGCTTCTTTCACTCTTGCTATTTCATCCATCATTTGCTCGTCAATCGCTAAACGACCAGCAGTATCTACAATCACTACATTAAAACCGTTGCTTCTTGCGTGAACAATAGCATCTTGCGCAATTTTAACCGGATTTTTTTCTTCTTTATTAGAATATACTTCAATAGATAATTGCTCACCAAGAACATGTAATTGGTCTATCGCAGCTGGACGGTATACGTCACATGCAACCAATAATACTTTCTTCCCTTTTTTTGTTTTTAAGTAGCTACCTAATTTCCCAGTAAAAGTTGTTTTACCAGAACCCTGTAAACCAGACATTAAAACGATTCCCGGATTTCCTTTCAAGTTGATTTCAACTTCATTTCCACCCATCAATTCTACCAACTCTTCATGGCAAATTTTCGTCATTAACTGACTAGGAGAAACGGTTGTCAAAACATCTCTACCTAACGCTTTTTCCTTTACTGTATTCGTAAATTCTTTCGCTGTTTTGAAGTTAACATCGGCATCCAATAAGGCTTTCCTAACCTCTTTTAACGTCTCAGCAACGTTGATTTCAGAAATTTGTCCGTGCCCTTTTAATACTTTAAACGCTCTCTCAAACTTATCGGTAAGATTTTCAAACATGTTTTTTCAAATTTTAATGGTGCAAAAGTAGGTAAAAAATAGGAAAAATTGTAAATTTGTTAATATAAATAAATTGAAAATGGGAATACAAAACACATTTACGATTCACACTAATTCTGTTGAGCAATCAAATGCCTTAAAAGCTTTTGTGAAAGCTTTAAAGATGGAGTATGTTGTTGTGAAAGATGAATTAGATATCCCTGAAGAACATAAACAAATTGTTAGAGAAAGAATTGCTACTTCAACTAAAGAAAATTACATATCTTGGGAAGAAGGAAGGAAGAGTTTAAAATTCAAAAAATAACTAATGAATTTCCTAATCAAACTTGACCTTAGAGCTTTAAACGATATCCAAAATACAATTGATTATTACGACGAAAAACAAATTGGTTTAGGAAAAAAATTTGAAGACTATTTATCAAAATATATAAAAAGTCTATCTAAAAATCCATTTTACCAAAATCGCTATGATAAAATACATTGCCTTCCTTTGAAAAAGTATCCTTATATGATTCATTTTTCAATACAAAAAGATGAAAAATCAGTATATATTCATGCAATTATAAATACCTTCAAAAAACCAGCTAATAATTGGATTAAAAAATAAATCTTCAATACATCAACCCAAATAGATACAACTGAATCACATTTCCTGTCCCAAATTCAATTGAATGTTTTGCGATGTAAGCATTTTCTAAATCTGCAATTTTCTTTTTTGTTAACCGTCAATAACAATTTGTTACACTTTATATTATTGGTCAATTTCAATTAAAAACTGTAAATAAAGTACATATTTTTTGGAAAAGGTTCTTCGGTTATGAAACTCTAA
>CALPUT020000245.1 GCA_943326825.2 Chryseobacterium gleum
AGAATCAAATATGTATAAACGATTACAATTATTATCATCAGCAGCATTTTCTTTAGGTCATGGTGGAGCAGATTCTCAAAAAGTAATGGGGATTATTTGTGCAGCTTTAATGGTTTATGGAAATTATGCACGTAATCCTGAGAATAATGTAAAAGTGGATAAGAATTTTCAGATTGCAGAAGTGATGCAAATTGAATACAAAGATAACGCCTTTCTTTTTCGTCTGCGTATAGCCATCTTTCAAAAGCATCTCAAAGATTTTATCTTTAAAATTTCCTTGAATTAAGATCTCACCATCTTTAGCTGAACCACCAACGCCACACTTAGACTTCAATGTTTTTCCTAAATCTTTCAAATCTTCATCTTCTCCAATAAAACCTTCGATTAAAGTCACTTCTTTTCCAGCTCGCTGCTTTTTATCTATTGAAACATACAATTTCTGTTGATTCTTAGGAAGAGTTTCCAATTGCTCTTCGTCTTCTGACTCATAACTAAAATTCGGGTTTGTTGAATAAACCACATTAATTCTATCTTTTTGCTTTTTTGCCATTAGTTTTTTTCAATTATAGCTGTTCTTAAATCATCTGTCACAATTCCATCTGGTTTTTTCCTCATTGCCAAACGTGTTTCTTTTGGAGCTCGAATATCAAAAATATATACTTTTTTGTTTAAATCATGAAGGGCCTGAACTTCATTTTCAGATATTCCTTTATTTTTTATAATAACACCTTCTGAAACAAATGCATTAACAGACAAATATTCTTCATAAGTATTTGCCGAAAACAAAACTTTACAACCATTGATATGAAATAAATTGATCCATTCTGCATTACTTAAAAGTACAAATAAATTTACTTTTCCATTTTTAAGTCCTGAAATTTCATCCAACGCATTAATAAAAAGTATTGGATCGAGAATTTTATTTTGACAATCAGTATAATGCCGAATGTCCAGAAGCATCGTTTTATTTTCAAATTTAGTAAAATCCAATTCGCTCAATTTCGCTAAATGCTCTTTATTAGAAGTTTTGTATTTAATTTGGGCCAATTCATTATTTGTCAAATCAAAAATACATCCATTTCCATCTGTTTCAATATCTAATTTTGTATCATGAAACAACCATAAATCACCTTCGCTTGACATTTGAACATCAATTTCTACACCCTTACAACCATTCATTGAAAGCGAAAAATCAATAGCTTCTATAGAGTTGTCGTGATAAACTTGGTTCTGTATCTTTAAACCTGTTGCGGCATGTCCAATTAATTCACCTGTATATTCAGCCTTGTTTTTTTTACAACTAATTAAGAAAAAAAGTATGAAAAAATATTTATATCTCATACCTCAAACCAATTGCAATATTGTAACCAAAACAATTTACAGACTGTCGTTTATTGAGAAGTTCACTTTGAAAAACCTCATTCATCAAACCAATTTTAGTTGATTGATAAAACTGAATTCGATTGCCGAAAATTGCTTTATACCCAATATAATATTCATTCCAATAATGATTCACATCTAGTTTAAGCTTTGAAAAACTATAACTAATTTCAGGTGAAAAACAAAAAAATCCTTTTTTAAACAAATTATAATCAAAACCAATTGTTGCTCTTGGGAAAATTCTATTTTGAAAAATAGTTTTTATCACACCAATCTCTAGAGAGGCAAAAGAATTTAATTTTGAACTTTCTCTTTCATAACTTAACCCTGAAAACACATCCATTTTGGTTAAACTTGTATGAAAAAACATGCAATCTTTTATTTGAGAATTTACTGAATGTAAAATGAAAATAAAAAATAATGAAAGAAAAAACCTCATCTTAAAAAACTACAATTTAGGACATTTCTTGCAATGCACTCCTTTTTTCTTGTATTTTTTACAACATTCTTTTTTCTTTTCACAAGAACAATTAGAGCAAGAAATGCTATCCAATTTGGTTTGAGTTTGAATCAAGAATTTGTTTTGAATCACTTTATTTAGATTTATTCTAAACAAAGATAAAACAAAAAAGAATTAGTCAAAAAAATAATGATAAAAAAATTAAACTTTTAACAAATTAATTTCTACTGATAAAAATGCAAATTCATCATTCAATTTATTTATTGTAAATTTCAATTCGGAGTTTGACTTCATTCGCATAATGATAAATCCTAAACCTGCCCCTCCCTTTTTAGATAAAACATTTTCGGATAATTCCTTTATATAAAACCCTCTTAAATCCTCTGGTGATAAGGAGTTGATTAGCAAAATTTGATTTAAAATTTCTGTTGACTCAGAATCAATAATAATATTTCCAAAAGTAATTTTGTAAGAAGAATCATTTTTACCTATGATTAAATATGCTAATTGCCTTTCTAAATCATCTTTTCCTGCATGCTTTCTAATGTTTTGTAGACCTTCTATCAAAATAGAAAAAACTCTTTTTCGAAGCTGTTTTTGTTCACCTTGTGAAGTCATTAACAACTCATTTCCTTCTACTAAGCTATTAATTAAATCCCGAGAGAATTCACCAAAATGTTCAATTGTAACTTTATATTTTTCAGTTAAAAAACGAGAATAACAATCTTGGTAATTTACCAAAACACTCTCTGCCATTATACTGTTTTTTATGTCCAAAACTATTTAGTAACTAATTCACAATTTGTAAACGCAAAATAAAAGTAAAAATTGATTAGATTCATTTTAAAATAAAGAAATTAGCTATTTTAATAAGTTAACATGTCCCATAATCATTTTCTTCTCATCAGTCTGACCCATTTTAAAGCTAATGACCCAAGTATAAGAACCATCTTGTTGAACAACGCCATTGTAAGTCCCGTTCCAACCTTTTGATGGATCCTTAGATTCAAAAATAATTTCCCCCCATCTGTTATAGATAAATAAATAAAAATCATATGTATCTATCCCTTGAGTAAAGATAGGTTGAAATACATTATTAAATTGATCACTATTTGGCGTAAATGAATTTGGCACATAATAAATTACTTCATCATTCATAATGATAGTATAAAATGCTGTATCAACACAACCTGAAATGGATGTTGCTACTAAATAAACATTATATTGTTTAATCTGCTCATCAGTATAAATATGATTAGGTTCAACTTGATTAGAATTAGATCCATCACCAAAATTCCATTCATAACTTATCGCATTAGTCGAATTATTATGAAATTGTATTTCACTCCCTACATTTGGCATATAATTATTCCAATAAAAATCAGCTAAAGGCTTATCTGTTTGTGTTAATGTGAAAATTGGTGATGTTGTCTGACAACCAAAAGCGTCTGTTACTATTAATGAATAGCTGCCTTCTGATAAATTTAAATTATCTATGGTAGAAATATTATTTGACCATTGATAGATGAATGGGCCTGAACCATTTACATTTAAATTAGTTATTGAACCTAAATTGGAACATGATATTTGAGTCACATTTGTAGAATTTATATCAATTATTGGCCCTCCAATTTCAGTAATTATAATTTGTTTGCTATCTGTACAACCAGCATTATCTGTTACGAGTAAATTATATACTCCAGAAGGTTTATTAATCAAATCAATTGAATTTGAACTTGAATTATTATTCCATTTAAAAGTATAATCAGGAGTTCCACCGATCACTTGAATCCCAGAAATACTTCCATTTGAATTACTACAATGTGATTCCGTTAAAACCATAGTTGCCAAATCTATTATAGGCGGAGTTTTTGTTGCGATTAAAATTGATGTATCAATTGAACAGCCTTGATTATCTGTAACTATCAATTGATAATTAGCTGGTGAAAGTAAACTAATATCTAAAGTAGTTGCATTGTTTGACCACAAAACTTGAGGATTATTACCACCAATAATTTTTAAACCTGAAATTGATCCATTATTTTGGTCACAATCAGCATTTACTTTACTAAAAGTAGTTAAATCCAATTGCATTGGAACTACGCCATTTACAACATAAGTATTAGAAGTTGCAGAACAACCAAACACATCTGTTACCGTTAGAATATAAGAACCTGCTGTTAATCCTGTTGCATTTAAATTTACACCTCCATTATTTGACCAAAGAGCAATTCCACCACTACTTGTGATTCCAGTAATTGAAGCATCATTTAGAGCACAACTTTCATTCAAAACAAGAGCATTTCCCTCATTGATTGAAGGACCTGCAATGTTATTTATCACAAATTGTGATGAAGTTGCAACACAACCTAAAGCATCTGTTACAGTTAATGTATATGTACCTGAAGAAATACCTATTAAATCTAATACTGTTTGAGAAGAGTTAGTCCAAGTATATGAAATAGGGTTTGTTCCTCCAGAAACAACTATCCCTGAAATTGAACCATCAGATTGAGAACAATGTTCATCTGTGAGATTAGCTGATGTTGAATTTAAAACTAATGAGCCTGACGAATTAATTGTAAATATTGGAGAAGAAACTGAACAATTATTTATATCGGTAACAACTAAAGTATAATTTCC
>CALPUT020000246.1 GCA_943326825.2 Chryseobacterium gleum
ATAGAAGTGAATAGACTAGAAGAAATAAACAACAAAGGTAGAGCTACAATAATAAAAACTATTAGACAGTTTTCATTAACTATTTTTTTGTTTTCTGGAGTTTCAGCTGTTTTTTATTTAATGCTCAAAATGTATCAACCTGCAATAATTGTTACAGTTATTGGGTTATTATTTTTACTAATTTATTATTTCAACCAAAAAAACCAACATGCAATAGCGCGAATTATTGCAATTATTGCAACTAATTTAGGTGTTTTACTTTTTTCGGTTTATTTGGGCTTTAATACTGGTTTTTACCTCTATTTATTTGCTTCTCCACAGTTAATTTATCTAATGTTTAAATTGAGGCAGAAAAAATTAGTATATACTTGTATCGGAATCAATTTGTTTACTTTTTTAATCATTTTTTTAATTGATAATTATAAATACATAAAACCTCAGGAGTTAACACCGAATATTATATCACTTATATATTCATTAAACTTTGGCTTGAGTTTAATTTTGAGTTTTATTTTAGTTGCCATTTTCGCTAAAAACAATAAAATTTATATAGATCTTTTAAAAGAAGCGAATGAAGAATTAGGAATACAACAAGAAGTATTAAAAATTGAAATTAAAGAAAAGAATCAGGTAAATATTGAACTACAAAAATCAATTAAAGAAAAAGATGTTTTATTGGCGGAAGTTCATCATCGTGTGAAGAATAATTTAGCTGTGGTTTCAGGTTTATTGGACTTGCAGAATGTATTTGTTAAAGAAAAGGTAATTTCAGATATATTGAAAGATTCTAAAAATCGAATTAAATCAATTGCACTTTTACATGAAAAATTATACGTCCACAAAGATTTAGATAAGATAGATGTCAAAGAATATATTAATGAGTTAATCTATTTTATAAAGTTATCCTATCAACAGAAAAGCATTAATATTCAGATTGAAGCAGATATTGAATCAATTCAATTATCAATGGAAACGGCACTACCTTTTTCTCTATTGGTTAATGAACTGATAACAAATTCCTATAAACATGCTTTTTTTGGGAAAGAGGAAGGTAAAATCAATATAGATTTCAAAACAGAAGGAGAATTTTTGATGTTTAAATACAAAGATGATGGTTTAGGGTTCGATTTTGATGAAAAATTAAAGAAAGATTCAATCGGAACTAATTTAATAAATGCGTTTGCCTCTCAATTGAATGGTGAATTCATTAATAATACTAAATTAGGTTCTGGTTGCGAAATGATATTGCGATTTAATGAAATTACAGAATAAAAAATGAAAATATTAATAGTTGAAGATGATTTAATATTAACGATGTTGAATACACGTTTTATAGAAATTTTAGGTCACGAAGTTGTAAAAGCATTAAAATCTGGTGAGGAGGCGATTGAGTTTACAAGGGAAAATGATGTTGATATTATTCTGATGGACATTCGTTTAAAAGGTAAAATGGATGGAATAGAGGCAATGAATGAAATTAATAAAACAAAAGCTATCAAAGCTATTTATATATCAGGAAATTCAGATCCTGAAACCAGAAAAAGAGCAGAAGCCACGAATATGTTAGATTTCTGTGTTAAACCTCTAAGTTTCGAAGAATTAGAAGTTATTCTTGGTAAAATAAATTAATTAAATTCTACTTTTCCGCCATCTTCATTTGAATTTAAAGTAACATTTCTACCGAAAACCAATGCTCTATTATCATCGATATGTCCAGCAGGAAAATCAAAAATGATTGGAATATTTCTATATTGAAAATGCTCTAAAATGACTTCTTGAACCGTTTTACCAAATGGAACTGATGTATCTTTCATATCCGTCATTCCACCAACTATTAAACCTTTTATTTTATCGAAAATTCCAGCTTTAGCAAATGCAAAAAGCATTCGATCTAAGTGATAAATCTGTTCTGCTAAATCTTCAATAAATAAAATTGAATTCTCATAAATGATTTGATCATCTGTTCCAAGAAGACTATATAGAATCGACAGGTTTCCCCCAACTAATTGTCCTTCAGATGATCCTTGTTTATTACTTGAAGTAAAAGTTGAAGAAATTGAATACACTTCATTTGTCCAAGCTTTATCTAAAGTTGCAAATGAATCTTGCGAATTCTCTTTGAAATTCAAAGGCATTGTTCCGTGAATACTGGGTAATCCAAATCGTTGCATGCGTTGATGAAACACTGTCACATCGCTAAAACCAATTATCCATTTTGGTTCTCTTAAAATTCCTGCCCATTGAATTCGGTCAACTATTCGAACACATCCATATCCACCTCTTGCACAAACAATGGCTTTCACTTCAGGATGATCAATTCCGTATTGAAAATCTGCCGTGCGTTCATCATCTGTTCCTGAGAAATAATTGAATTCGCCCGTACAATGTTGACTGATCAAAACCTTATACCCTTGATTTTCAAAATAGCTTTTAGCGAAATCTACAAACGAAATATCGATTGACTTTGCAGGAGCGGTAATATAAATTAAATCACCTTTTTGAAGTGCTGGAATTGAATGACTCATAATTTTCACTTATAAAGAATTCAGATTTGAACCGAATTGTCCTCAAAAATAAAACAGTTTCTTAAATTTATAGCATGATAAATCCATTCAACGACGAATATTTTATGAAACAAGCTCTAATCGAAGCGCAAAAAGCTTTTGATTTAGGTGAAGTTCCTGTAGGTGCAGTAGTAGTTTGCAATAATCAGATCATTGCGAAATCTCATAATTATACTGAAAGATTAAATGATGTTACAGCTCACGCTGAAATACAAGCAATAACAGCTGCTGCAGAATATTTAGGAGGAAAATATTTAACGGGTTGTACGATGTATATTACACTTGAACCATGCGTGATGTGTGCCGGAGCATTGTATTGGACACAAATTGATAAGATTGTATTTGGAGCAAGAGACGAAAAAAGAGGTGCAGGTCGTTTTCAAGAAGGGTTGTATCACCCTAAAACATTAGTGTCAAATGGTATTTTAGCGGATGAATGTAGTGATTTAATAAAGTTGTTTTTCGCTAAAAAAAGAAAGTAGTTTAGAATTGAAATAAATAGTAGTTATTTATTCTTCATAATCAATTTCCATAACTAATTCAAAATTCAAAAATAGTATCTTTGTAAAACGAAATTGAAAATTGGTCTAGTATGATAGCTAAAAACACATTGAAACGGACTGTTTCTGAAGGATTGTTTGAAAAATCAAAAACATATTTTCCTGGTGGGGTAAATTCGCCAGTTAGAGCTTTTAAATCAGTTGAAGGTGCTCCATTATTCATAAAAAAAGGAGATGGCTGTCATATTTGGGATGAAGATGATAATAAATTCATCGATTTCTGTTGTAGTTGGGGGCCGCTAATTTTAGGTCATAATCATCCTAATGTATATGCTAAGATTGTTGAAACATTGCAAAATGGATCAAGTTTCGGGGCGCCAACACGATTAGAAAATGAATTAGCAGAATTAATTCTTTCTAAAAATCCATTCATCGATAAAATTCGTTTTGTAAGTTCAGGAACAGAAGCAGTGATGTCTGCAATTCGTTTATCTAGAGGGTATACTAAAAAGAATAAAGTATTAAAATTTGAAGGTTGCTACCATGGTCACGTTGATTCGATGTTAGTAAAAGCGGGAAGTGGATTAGTAACTTTCGGTACTTCTTCAACGAGTGAAGGGATTCCTCAAAGTTATATCGATGAAACATTAGTAGTTGAATTGAACGATATTGATGCTTTACGTAAATGTATCGCTGAATATGGAGATGAAATTGCGTGTGCGATTATTGAACCAATTCCAGCGAACAATGGATTGCTTTTACAAGAGTTGACTTTCCTACAAGAATTAAGAAAATTATGTACAGAAAATAATATTTTATTGTTTTTTGATGAGGTGATTTCTGGATTTAGAGTGGCATTTTCAGGTGCGGCAGAATTATATGGAATTACTCCTGATATTGTAACGTACGGTAAAATTATTGGTGGAGGTTTACCAGTAGGAGCTTACGGTGCGAGTAAAGAGATCATGGCGCATGTTTCTCCTGATGGAGGTGTTTATCAAGCGGGAACATTATCAGGGAATCCAGTTGCAATGGCTGCTGGAATTGCTCAATTAACAGAATTGGCAAAGCCAGGATTTTATGAAGATCAAGAGGAGCGCACAAAATACTTTGTTAATTTGGTGAATGCTCATGCGAAATCAAATGGTTATAACTTTGAATTAGTAACGATTGGTTCTATTTTCTGGTTATCATTCGATGGAAAAAAACACATCAGAAGAGCAGGGGAGATTAATCCTGATATGACTGGTTTTAGAAAAATCTTCTTAGCCTTATTAGAAAGAGGAGTTTATTTAGGTCCAAGCGGTTATGAAGTTGGATTTATTTCAATTGCTCATACCAAAGAAATTTTAGACCAAGCAGCAAAAGCATTTTGTGAAGCATTGGATGAAATCTA
>CALPUT020000247.1 GCA_943326825.2 Chryseobacterium gleum
CCATATTTAGTAATTGGAGCTATAATTTTACCACGTTGGCTTAGAAAAGAAAATAAAAAATGAAAAGATTAGTAGTATTATTTTTGTTTTTTCAATTGATAGGTTTTTCTCAAGAAATCCCAAAAGATTCTTCGTTTATCAAACATACTTTTCTTGAAACAGGAGGCTTAGTATCTTATTATTTTTGGGAAGAAGACAGTTTGGGATATATAATCAATTCAAAAGTAGACAAGCCTTACTTAAAAAATTACCAGATTTTATTTCACGATCGCTGGAAGACAAAATCAGAAGTTAATCCAGAGCAATTACAGCGAATTGTCAATGCATTTGCTCACGATGTTACAGGGGAAAAAGAACGGTCACATTTTGAATTTAAAGATTCAATTCATAAAGAAAAGTATACAGTTGGCTTAAAACGTGAAATTACAGACAAATCAGAAAGCGTATTTTTTATTCGGACGAATCTAACATGGAAAAGTAGTTTAGGAAAGAAAGTAACTTATTTTTCAATTGATAAAAACAATCATTTAAAATACATCAAGACGAGTGATTCTGTTATTCTTGAGAAACTGAATGTAAAGAGTATGGCAAATGGTCAATATGTGGTTTTTTCTTATTTAAAGAATAACGATGAGATCAAAGAGCAGCAAATTTTTAGCTATCAAGGAGAAGATGTTACGACATTTTTCAAAGAAAATAAAACGATGCAAGCCGATCGTTTTATGGTTTTCATTAATGGTTATCGCGGTCCAACAAGAGAAAAAGATGAAACAGACCATTTAGTGATTTCAAAAGATCGTTACCGTTATTGGTTTAAAATTGATGATCGATTCATTGAAACTTTAAAACCATCTAAAGCTTATTATTTAGATGGCAGCATGAGTATCAAAACTTCTAATCATCGATCAATGCTGAATTTCATTAAGAGTTTTGCTCTGTCGACCTATGTTTTTAGAAAGAAAAAAGCACGAGATAATTACAAGCGATTAAATACTGAACAAAATTTAGCTGGTTTTGAGCGCCGAATAGATTATGGTAAAATAGGAGGAGAAGCATTGTTAACGGCCTTGTGTAATTCACCAGCTTGTCAGAATACGATTGATACGATTGATATTGTTTGTCACAGCATGGGTTATGCTTATACACTCGGAATGATTGAGTCGTTAAAAGGGAAAGTTGTATTTGGTAAGATTTACATTTTAGCTCCTGAAAATGCTTGTCAGGAAGGAACGGATTGGTCGCAATTTGAACAAGTTTGGCAATACGGAAGTAATTTAGGAGAAAAAGATGCTGATCCACTTTGGGAACAAGATGGAATTGCACCTCAATGTGCTGTTAAAGGAATTGAAACCTTAGATCCAACGAAAGGAGGAAGGGCATTTTTCCCGAAAGATTGGAAACGAAAAAACTTTGTTGATAGTCATATGCTCTACAACTTCGATTGGATTTTTGAACAAATTACAAAAGGTCAGGTTGGATTTATAGGGAAATAGTCTTTTACAAAAGATTATATTTTTTATAAATTAAAACCAATTTTCCGTTTGGTAGAGTTATAAAATAGGAGATTGTTTAAAATATTTATAAACATTCTCCTATTCTAAAAATAATGATATATTTTAGTTGGTCTTAATATTAATTGTTTTCAATTCATTTAACAATTTAATATCTTTTTCTTCTATCGTTCTGAAATTTTTATAGAAAGCAGGTCTTCCAGAAACTACTACTGTAATTCTATCACTAATTGTTGTAATTTCATATGAAGGTTCGATCAATACATCTGCATTTAATCCTTTCAATGCAGATGCAACAGCTTCTTGTTTAACTGTTTCTTTGTACATTGTTTTACCTGTAGCAGTTCCAGAAACTTTTACATCTTTCACTTCTAAATCTACCAAAAGAGGGTTTTGAATTATTTCTCCTTTATTAATGTTTTGTGTTCTTGCTGTGTAAGATTTAGCTACTGTACTACATGATGTTAGATACAAAGCTCCTATTACTATTATAAATGATTTTTTCATATTATTTTAAATTTGAGTATTTTCTTAATTATTATTGCATCAGTGAACTTATTAAAAATATAGGTAAAACGATACACGCTATTACTCCTAATACTTTTCCTTTTTTCTTTTGTTTTACTTCTGGTTCTTCTTTTGTTTGTGAGCTATCTTTAGTTATGTTTGTTTCCAAATTAACAGCTTTTTGTTTTTGTATTAACTCAATATCCTCCGATTTTATAGTTCTGAAATTTTTATAAAACGCTGGTCTACCAGTTACTGTTACTGTAATTTTATCACTAATTGTTGCTATTTCATAAGCAGGCTCAATTAATACATCTGCATTTAATCCTTTTAAAGCATTTGCAATTGCTTCTTGTTTAACTGTTTCTTTGTACATTGATTTTCCAGTAGCAGTTCCAGAAACTTTTTCATCTTTAACAACTAAATCTGCTAATAGTGGATTTTGAACAATTTCGGCCTTGTTAATGTTTTGAGTTCTCGCTGTAAAAGATTTTGACATTGTACTGCATGATGTAATACAAATAGCACTTAAAAAAATAAAAAATAATTTATGCATAATATTTAATTTTGTACCTACTCTTTTTAGGATTTTCAGCTTAACTCCGATAAAGGAGTTAAAATTAGTCTTTTATATTGGTTGAACAACACTGATTTATTACTATTAGAATAAAAATCAAAATTATTCGTATATAAAAGTTGAATTTTATACAAATTCTTTTTATATATCGCTTGATTGAATAAAATTTAGTGTCGAATATTTAGTTTTGATTTAGCATTACACTAATTGATGTTTTAAATAAAAAAGAAGAAAACGTTTATCAAAAACGAACTCAGAAATAATAATGTAGAATTTAATTAAAAAGTATAAGGTCATTTTTCTGAAAGATTGGAAACGAAAAAACTTTGTATACAGTTATATGCTCTACAATTTCGATTTGATTTTTGAACAAATTACAAAAGGTCAAGTTGGATTTATTAGGAAATAGTATTCATAAAAAAAGCCGAGAATTAAATCCTCGGCTTTCAAATATCTAAAAACTCAGATCTTATAATCCAAATCCAGCTTTTACTTTATCAACGAAATCTAATTTTTCCCAAGTAAATAATTCAACTTCTTTAGAAACGATCGTTCCATCTGGAGATTTGAAAGTTTTAGTTACTACTTCGTTTTTACGTCCCATGTGTCCGTAAGCAGCGGTTTCACTGTAAATTGGGTTTCTTAATTTCAAACGTTGCTCAATTGCATAAGGACGTAAATCAAAAATTCCTTCAACAATTCTAGCGATTTCACCATCTGTTTTATCAACTTTTGCAGTACCGTATGTATTAATGTATAAACCACAAGGTTTTGCAACACCAATAGCATAAGAAACTTGAACTAATACTTCGTCAGCTAATCCTGCAGCTACTAAGTTTTTAGCAATGTGACGTGTTGCATAAGCTGCAGAACGGTCAACTTTTGATGGATCTTTTCCAGAGAATGCACCACCACCGTGAGCACCTTTACCACCGTAAGTATCAACGATGATTTTTCTTCCTGTTAAACCAGTATCTCCGTGTGGTCCACCAATTACGAATTTTCCAGTTGGATTGATATGGTATTGAATTGCATCAGTAAACAATACTTGTAATTCTGGTTTCAATTTCGCTTTAACACGAGGAATTACGATAGAAATGATATCACTTTTAATTTTAGCTAACATTTCAGCTTCTGTAGCGAAGTCATCATGTTGTGTAGAAACTACGATTGAATCAATTCTTTGAGGAACATTGTCATCAGAATATTCAATAGTAACTTGAGACTTAGCATCTGGACGTAAATAACCAATTAAATTTGGCTCATTGTTTCTGATGTAAGATAACTCTTGTAATATTTTGTGCGCTAAATCTAACGCTAAAGGCATGTAGTTTTCTGTTTCTTTAGTTGCATAACCAAACATCATTCCTTGGTCACCAGCACCTTGAGCATTTGCTTTTGCCTCGAAATCATCATTTGCTACAACTCTATCAACACCTTGATTGATATCGTCAGATTGATCATGAATTGCTGAAAGAATTCCACAAGAATTCGCTTCGAACATATATTCTGATTTAGTATATCCAATTTTTCTGATTACTTCTCTAGCAATGCTTTGAACATCTAAATATGTTTTTGTTTTCACCTCACCAGCCAATACTACTTGACCAGTTGTTACTAATGTTTCACATGCAACTTTAGACGTTGGATCAAATGCCATGAAATTGTCAATTAATGCGTCTGAAATTTGATCAGCTACTTTATCTGGATGTCCTTCAGAAACTGATTCTGATGTAAATAAATATGACATTATCTATTGTTTAAAAATTAGGTTGCGAATTTAATAAAATTTATTCGAAAAAACTTCGTTGACAAATACAATTGATATATAATCCTTTTTTTTAACTTAATTTGTGTC
>CALPUT020000248.1 GCA_943326825.2 Chryseobacterium gleum
AAATGGTGACATCAACAAAACAATCACAAAATTTAAAAATCTCAATTTCATAGGATATGTTTTTAATATAATAGCAAGCAAAAGGCAATTAGATGAAAATTTTGATAAAAATAATCCAATTTCACTACCCTTTATAATAACAAGGATAAATGATAACTTATCTAATTGTGAATGTAAAAAAGAAAAAGATTAAAACAAAGTTTTTTAGTTATAAAAGAAAGTTTATTTTAAAATTTAATATAAAATTAATCTTCCAGGTTAAAATCAACATTATTTAAAGTTTGAATTAGAGAATACTATGAAAATAATTAAATACCTAACTTGACTCTAAATAACGTCGATCATATTTACCTGCTTACCTAAATGTAAATAAACTATAACTACACGACAAAGATATGTTAGATATACCTGTCAAAAAAGTTTATTAAGTAAACAGATACAACTTTCAGTACATAGTTAAAAAGTAAGGTTAATGGTTGTCTTTTTGGGGTGAATTGTTAAATAAACTTTAATTTTAATTTAAACCATAACTTACATGAAAAGAACTTCTTAAAAACAAAAAAAAGCTGATTTAGATTACTAAAAGAGTATTTAAATAGACGAACTAACATTTTAAACCGACAAAACTATAATTGGGTTAAAATTTCGATTAATTTCCATAAGTCATTAAATATGATTTTAAAAATTCATTTAAATCCCCATCTAAAACATTGTCTACATTTCCTGTTTCACAACCTGTTCTTACATCTTTAATTAATTTATAAGGATGTAGAACATAATTTCTAATTTGAGAACCCCATTCAATTTTTTTCTTCCCAGCTTCAATTTCATTTCTTTTTTCCATTCGAGCACGGTATTCTAATTCATATAATTGTGACTTTAACAATTGCATCGCTTTTTCTTTATTACCCAATTGAGATCTAGATTCAGAGTTTTCAATAATAATTCCAGAAGGGGCATGTTTTAAACGAACTGCTGTTTCTACTTTATTTACATTTTGACCACCTGCACCACCTGAACGGAAAGTATCCCAAGTAATGTCAGCTGGATTTACTATAATTTCTATTGAATCATCTACTAAAGGATAAACATATACAGAAGCAAAAGAAGTATGACGTTTTGCATTTGAATCAAAAGGTGAAATTCGAACTAATCGATGCACACCATTTTCTCCTTTCAAATAACCAAAAGCAAATTCACCTTCAATTTCTAACGTAACTGTTTTGATTCCAGCAACATCACCCTCCTGATAATTTAATTCTTTTACTTTATGACCATTTTTTTGAGCCCACATTATATACATCCGCATCAACATGGAAGCCCAATCACAACTTTCTGTTCCACCAGCACCAGCTGTAATTTGCAAAACTGCACTTAAAGCATCTTCTTCACCAGAAAGCATGTTTTTTAATTCTAACTCTTCAAGATTTTTCTCAATACTATAATATTGTTCATCGACTTCCGCTTCCATCGAAGGATCTTCTTTTGAGAATTCAATCATTACTTCCAAATCTTCAAAAGCAGTCTTTAGAGAATCAAAAGTATTTACCCAATATTTTAAACCACGAATTGATTTTAATTGAATTTCAGCTTTTTTAGGATCATCCCAAAAAGATGGATCTTGCGTTTTTAATTCCTCTTCATTCAGTTGTAATCGCTTTTCTTTTATTTTTAAATAAATTTCAATTGAATCAACTCTTCCTTTTAAAACTTTTACTAAATCTTGTTGTATCATGATTCTACAAAATTAAAAAAGTTTCAGGATATCGAAGGTATATTAACAAAACATGACGTTTAATTGAAATTTTAAGAAGATTTTTAATGAACTGCTCCAAAATCTTGTGAAAAATTATACATTTGCATTAAAAATTAAAAGAATGGGTATTCCAGCAAATTTAAAGTATACAAAAGACCACGAGTGGGTAAGTATTGATGGTGATATTGCAACAGTAGGTATTACTGCTTTTGCTCAAAGCGAATTAGGTGACATCGTTTATGTTGAAGTTGAAACAGAAGGCGAAACAGTTGAAGCTGAAGAGATTTTTGGTTCAGTTGAAGCAGTAAAAACTGTTTCTGATTTATTTATGCCTATTTCAGGAGAAATTATTGAATTTAATTCTGAATTAGAAGCAAATCCAGAATTCGTTAACTCTGATCCTTATGGAAAAGGTTGGATGATTAAAGTAAAAGTACAAGATGCTTCTCAAATTAACGAACTTTTAGACGCTGCGGGTTACGAAGCTTTAATTGGTTAATTAATAATATAAATGTATTAAAAGCCTCGTTATTCGAGGCTTTTTTTATGCCTATAAATTTAGAAGTATTCTAAACTAGAAAAATCATCTGAATTACATAAAAATCTAACAATTTTAAATCATTGTATCGTAATCCTTTTGTACATTTACCGCCATTATATAATAAAATAAATTATGTCTGGTTTTAATGCGCATAAATTAAGTACAGCTGGAGTTCTAATTACGATCGGAATTGTGTTTGGAGATATTGGCACATCACCTTTATATGTTTTCAAAGCAATTACTGCTCATGGATTTGATCCTAAAATAGTTATGGGTGGATTATCAGCCGTAATTTGGACACTAATACTTCTTGCAACAATAAAGTACATTTATTTAGCATTAAATGCCGACAATAAAGGTGAAGGTGGAATTTTTGCTCTTTTTGCATTATTAAAAGAACGTAAAATAAAATGGGTATTAATACCTGCGTTAATAGGTTGTGCAACTCTTTTAGCGGATGGATTTATTACTCCAGCAATTTCAATTTCATCAGCAGTAGAAGGGATTAATACAATATACCCTAGTCTACCAACCATTCCGATTGTTACTGGAATTATCATTGCATTATTTTTAATACAACAATTTGGAACAGCATCTATTGGAAAAGTTTTTGGTCCAATTATGATTGCATGGTTTGGATTATTAGCATATTTAGGAATAATAAATATCGGTAAAAACACAGCTGTATTAGCTGCTTTTAATCCATATTACATCTATGATATGGTAGTTAATGCTAAAGGTGGTTTCTGGGTATTAGGAGCAGTTTTTCTTTGTACTACAGGTGCTGAAGCATTATATTCTGATTTAGGTCATTGTGGTAAAAAAAATATCCGCGCTAGTTGGACTGTTATGAGTGTTATTCTTGTGATTAATTATCTAGGACAAGCTGCACTTTGTCTTTCACCTGATTTCAAATTAGTTAATAACGAAACCATTTTTTATGCGATGGTACCTGATGATATAGTTCCATTTGTAATTGCAATTGCAACTGCAGCAACAATTATTGCCTCTCAAGCGTTAATAACAGGGGTGTTTACATTAATGAATGAAGCAATTAAACTGAAGCTTTGGACGAATTTAAAAGTAAAATATCCAACAGAGCATAATGGTCATATTTACATTCCATTTATTAACTGGGTTTTAATGATTGGATGTTTATTAGTAATTTATATCTTCAAAAATTCAACTGCAATGGAATCTGCCTATGGATTAGCCATTACTATCAACATGGTTATGACTTCAATGTTATTGGGCGTTTTATTAATACTTAGAAAACCAAAATTAAAACTAGTTTACATTTCAATATTTAGCGTATTCTTAATAATTGAAGTTATTTTCTTAATGTCTAATCTAGGTAAAATACTGGAAGGTGGTTGGTTTACATTAACACTTTCAATTGTATTCTTTACATTATTGTTTTTATACTACAAAGCAAAACAGTTGCGTAAAAACATCACCGAATATGTACCTATGAATCAAGTTATTCCATTACTTAATTCTGTTCGTAATGATGAAAAAATTGCTTATGAAGCAACAAACTTAGTTTACCCAACAAGAAGTGATTCTCCTCAAAAATTAGATTCTACAGTATTCCATTCATTATTTAAAAAACGCCCACGTAGAGCTGAAGTAACTTGGTTCTTGCATTTAAACATTACCAATGATCCTTGGGGTGTTCATTACACAGTGAATGAAATTATAGATAAACATTGTTACTATGTCTCTTTGAATTTTGGATTTAAAGAGGAGCATAGAGTTGAATTTATGATGCGTAAAATTCACGACAAAATGGTTGAAAAAGGTGAATTAACTGGAAAAGGGGTTTTTGATTCTGTAAGAAGCTTAAATGAAGGTCCAGACTTTAAATTTATTGTTTTAAATTCTAGAATAGCTACAGATAATCTTTTAACGCCATTTCAGATTATTTTCGTGAAAGTTTATCGTTTTATTAAGGCTACAGGTTTAAGTGCTGCAGAAGACTTTGGATTAGATAAAACAAACGTCGCTGTTGAATATGTTCCTATTAGTGTTACTAAGCAACTAGATCAAGAAATGATTGAAGACAGCGAAGACTACTCATTAAAAATGGATAAAACAATGGATAGAAGAAAGTAAACTATTC
>CALPUT020000249.1 GCA_943326825.2 Chryseobacterium gleum
AAAATCAGAATTATTAGATGAAATTGAAATCATCAAAACAAAGATTATTGAATTAGAAGCAAGTAATAAAAGAACTATGCTTATGAAATTATATGTTTTTGCACAGGATATTTTTCCAAATGCAAAAACAACTAGTTACAAACTTTAATTCCTGGTCCAATGTTCAATTATCAAATTAAAACATATAACCCAGAAATAGAAGTAACTGAATTTCATTTCTTCATTTTAAACAAAGGTCTCAACAGTGGTAAACCATTGTTAGAGCCTTGTCCAAATTGTTTTGTTTGCACATTCAAAACCGAAGCAGAAAAAGAACAACTCTACTGGCTTGTTTTTGGTTTATGGCAAGGGAAAGTCTTTCATCAAAATTTGCTAGGTTCTGTAATACCATACATTCGTTTAAAATGTTTAAAAGAGGTTATTCAATTATAGGTATTACAAAATATTTATCCAACCCCGAAAAAGCTAAAAAGAATATTTCAACTATTCATCAAATTGAAAACCAAAGACAAAACATAATTAAACAATTTCAATTGATGCAGCAGTTAAAATTGGCGCTTATTCAAGAGGTGTTAAAATGATATTAATAATACTCAAACAAGAATTTACATTATTTTTGTTTGGGAATATTTGCTTAATATTACACTTTTGAACCTAATAGTATGAAGAATAACAAACTTTTCAAATTATGAATTATACTTCTTCAAATCGAATCAATTTTGGATTAAGAATAATTCCAATAAAACTAATTGAAGTATTTACATCTCAACAATGGGAGGATTTTATAGAAGAATGGCTTGACTTGAAGAAAAGTGAGTTTTATTCTATAGAAAAAATTGGGGGAGCAGGTGATATGGGAAGAGATGTGATTGCTTATATTGATAATCCAAAAGGTAATCCAAATTATAAATGGAAATGTTATCAATGTAAACATTATAAAGATCCAATTGCACCAACAGATGTATATGTTGAGTTAGCAAAAATAATATACTATACTTTTAAAAATGAATTTCCTATACCTGAAGAATATTTCTTCGTTGCACCCAAGGATTGTGGTACTTCTTTTTCAAAGTTACTTATGGATCATATTGAATTAAAAAATGCCTTAAGAAAAAATTGGAAGAATTATTGTGAGAAAAAAATTACGACTACACCAATTAAATTAGAAGGTAAATTATTAGATTATTTTGAGAAATTTAATTTTAAAATATTTAACAAAATCCAAAGGAAAACTATTATTGAAGAACACTCAAAACATTCAAATCATTTAATTCGTTTCGGAGGTAGTTTACCTGATAGACCAAAAATGATAACAACAGATATTCCATCAAATATTCAAAGTCACGAAACAACTTATGTTGATAATTTAATTAAGGCATACAATTCAACAGGTCAGTATAAATTTAATGACGTTACAGAATTAAAGGAAGTTTATAAATTACATTTTCAAAAAGCAAGAGAAGGATTTCATTTCGCAGAGCAATTACGCGTTTTATATAGAGATAGTTTGCCTGTAAATACTTTTGAAGAATTTCAAGATGAAATACTTAATGGCATTTCAAATACCATATTTACAAATTATTCTAACTCTTTTGATAAAGTAAAATCAGTAGAAGATAAAGCACATCAAATACAAATAACTTCAAATCCATTGAAAGACGTAAGTAAACCTCAAGATAGAATAGGGATTTGTCATCAATTATCAAACGACGGAAAAATTAATTGGTAAAATGAATAATAGTAATATAAATCCTTTTAACAACAATATTGAAACAGGGTTAAGAGTGTTGTCGATTTTAAACGCAACATTTCCGAAATCATATGATTTACAATCAATAGTCTACCTAGATTATTTGACTGTTCATAGTGGTGATATTTCAAATGAAATTAAAAGCTTACATCTACCTGTTCAAAACAGGAAGGGTGAAATGTTTGTTCGCAGAGAAATAATATACTCAAGTTTGGAACTTTTTATATCCAAAGGTTTGATTATTAGGTTATATTTAGAACAAGGCATAGAATATATTGCTTCTGAAAGTTCAACAACATTTTTAGAGTCTCTAAATGAAGAATACACTGTCAAACTTCAAGAAATGTCAAGTTGGGTTAATGAATTTATTCAAAAGAATAAAGAAGTAGAATTGAAAGATTATATGTTAAGCTTTTTGACAGATAGTTCCTCTAAAATGATTAAAATTAATGCAAATGACTAAAGGTTTTATAATTCAAAAATTAATATTAACGGGCTCAGGATTAAAATCTGCAATTATTGATTTTAAAAGTGGTTTAAATGTTATATCTGGTCCAACAGGTACGGGTAAATCCTTTATATTTGACTGCATTAATTATATGCTAGGAGGTAAATCTCTTGATAGAATTCCCCCAGAAGCAACTAATTATGATAAGATATTTTTAGAGATATCATCTGAAAACAATTATTATACGTTGGAAAGAGCAACAAAGGGGGGGCAATACAATTTATTTAATTCTAATTTTAATGAAAGAGATACTGTAAAACCTAAATTGTTACTTCCAAAACATGATAATAAAAATGATGATAATATTTCAACTTTTTTATTAAGTTTTTGTAAACTAAACGGTAAGAAAATCCGCACGAACAAAAATGGTAAAAAAGTATCTTTATCATATAGGGATATATGTCATTTAAGTTTAATTCCTGAAACTGAAATAACGAAATTGGAATCACCCATTTTTGCCAAAGGAGGTTTTAATAAAACCAAAGAAATTAATGTAATTAACTTTTTAATAACTGGTCAAGATGATAATTCCATTATAACTGAACCAGATGAAAAAATCATACAATTTAGAAAAGGTAAATTAGAAATTTTAGATGAATTGATCAATAGTTTTAGTGAACAAGAAAAAAAGATTGATAATTCAGAATCAAATCAAATTTTAATGTTAATTGAAGATGGTATTTTAAAGTTAAAGATTAAACAATCAGAAATTTTGAATCAGTTCGCAATTAATGATACTAAAAGAAAAATTTTATCTAAAACTATCTTTGAAAATGAAAATTTAAAAGAAAATTTAAAAGAAACGTTATCAAGGTCAGAATTATTAAAAGCCCATTATCACTCTGATATAGATAGATTAAACTCAACGATAGAGGCAGGTATTCTGCTGTCAGAAAACCCTCAAAACACAAGTTCGTGTCCATATTGTAATAATGAAATAAAAAAAATATCTAGTGACAATGAAATCTTAAAGACAGTAACATCTTGTGAAAATGAAATTGAAAAAATTAGCTTTCTATTAGTGGAAGTTAATGAATCAATTTTATTACTAGAAAAGAAGAAAATTGAAATTCAAACATTGATAGAAAAGGAAAAAAGGTCTTTATTCGAAATCGAGTCTATTATTAATAGTAATATAATTGAATCTTTAAAAGATATTGAAAATAGTTTTAATGAATTATATTCTGAAAGAGATAGATTATTAAATGAAAAATTTAAACGAGAAAGTATCGAAAAGTTTATAGAATTTAAATCTGATATTTCTGACTCTATTAAGCCAAAACAAGATAATATATACAATAAATTAACTTCTAGTTTGATGTTTCCTATTTCAGAAAAGATTTATCAAATATTAAAAAAATGTAATTATTCAGAACTTAATACTGTAACATTTAGTGAAATAACAAATGACTTTGTATTTGGAGCAAAAAATCGAAATTTATCAGGTAAAGGTGAAAGAGCAATCACATATGCCACTTTTGTTCTTGCAATGGCTGAATATTTAACAAAAAAAGGACATAGTTTTGGAGTTCCTGTGTTTGATTCTCCGTTAGTTACGTATAGAAAGCCAAATTCTAATGGGGAGGGAATTAGTGAAGATTTAGCAATGGATTTTTACAAGTATTGTGCTATATCTTCTAAATTACCTCAAATAATTATTTTAGAAAATGAAGAGCCTACTTCTGATATAGTAGATAAAATTAATCATATCAAATTCACAAAAAACAAAACAGATGGAAGATATGGATTTATACCAAATTAATATTCGATTTATAAGATCCTTTTAGTAAATTCCTGTATTCTTTTTTTATTCTTAGTAAGAAAACCTAATTTGTTTTTGTTAAAACTTAAGTACAAATTATAAAATAACAAAAAACCGCTCGAAATAACTCTCGAGCGGTTCACAATAAATCAAGAAATTTAAAAATCACTTTTTAACCTTCATAACAATCCATTTCAAAAACAATGTCACCCCAAAACTTACAGTAGCACCAATCATCGCCAGGATAACAGTTTTTAAAATATCTTGCATATCAATTGTTGCAAGTACGGTTAACACCGTTCCGGATGCTGTTCCTAAAGCTGTACTATGGTCGTGATGGGGTAACATATTTTATTTTTTAAGATTGTGCTTGATCAGCTGCATTTCTTT
>CALPUT020000250.1 GCA_943326825.2 Chryseobacterium gleum
TAAATCTTTGTTCATCACTTCTGTAATTTCTATTTGATTCAAAATCTCTCTATCGGGATTGGTATATGAGCATCTGAATTGAGTGAATGGATTTGTTTGAATCCAATCTAAACCAATTGCCATATTGATTACTGTTTTAATATTCTTGATGTATTTGTGTGCTGAATTGGTTTGAAGTTTATCGTTTGTCAATAGGTAATGTTCGAACTCTGTTATGTAGGAAAGTTTTAATGAAGTCAATTCTAAATCTTCAACATTGTAACATTGCATTAAGAATTTTTTGGTTTTACTTTCTACCATTGTATAGCGAACTAATGTGTTTTTACTTATTAATCCGATATTGACTTTTTCTTTCATTTTTAGGTTGTGGTAAGCAATCGCTTCGAGAATTGTTTTTTGTTTTGCAACTACTTCTTTCTTAATTCCATTACCAGTATAAATTGATTTAATGTTGTCAATTGTTACTGCTTCTTCTAATGCAATTAATTTAGCATAGATTTTTTCGATATCCATTTTTGTTTTATGAATAAAGGAATTGATGGTGGAAGCATCCAATTCAGAGTTTTTCACTTGAAGGACTCTAGAATCCCAACTTGAAAGTTTCACATAGAAATTGCTTGATATTTCAAATCGCTTACTATCAAGTGTAACTCTAATAAATAGTTTTAGCTTACCGTCTTTTTGTCTCTGTTTATTCAACATCGGACGAACAACAATTTTTGGTACTGAATACATAATTCATTTGCATTTTAGGTTGTGAAAACAATTTGTTCGCTTTTATTCTCAGCGAACAGGTGTTTTTTGTTCGCTTTTGAAGTTTTCGAAATTGCATCAAGGCTAATTGGACAAAGGCTTTTAGCGTTTCGAGCGAACAAAATAAATAAATTTTGTTGTTCGCTCTTTTGTTCGCTTTTATTATGTGTTATTCTAGTTTAATTTAATAAATTAGAATTTACTTTATTTTGATAAAATGCTGGAATCCCTTTAATTTGGTATGTTTTGGCATAAAAAAAGGGAAGCTATTGCTTCCCTACTGTGGTGCCTCCAGGACAGCCACTATATTTGGAAAGCTTGTAATATCAAGTGTTTCAACTTCTATTAAATTTTAGGTAACCAAAAAGGTCACTTTCAAATTGATTTGAATTGTACTATTTTAAAAGAACTTCTATACACTTCAAAGATAGTTATAATGTAGATAAATCTCAATATTTTGTATTAAATAAAATTAACCTCATCTAATGAAATATTCATGTATCTACAGAATTCATGAATAGTGATCAATTGGTGTTTTTCTTTGTTTAAATCTGCTTTGATTTTCTTCAAAATTTCTCTTGAATAACGTTCGCTTTTTCCTGTTATTCTCATTACGTCTTTTGGATATATTGCGATGCGTTTCATAGTTTCAAAATTGGTTGTCATTTGTTTTGGTAAGGATTGGTAAATTTTAGTAGTGGTCATACTATTACTATGCTTTTACTATGCAGTTTGTATGCTGTGAAATCGCTTTCCCATCCCGTTAAACACAAAAATAAGTGATTTTTAGATGGAAAAACATTTCAAAATCGGCATAAAATGACATAAAATATATTTAACGGAATTGACTATTTGAAAGTCTTTTTTGCTGCTTTAGTTTTGAAATCAGAAATGGTTTTTGAGGTTGCTGATGGCCACAGTTTAATACTTGAAAATCTTGAACTGGGAAAGTCCCAATTGTATGAATTAAAAATTATTTAAAATGGCAAAACAGAATGGTCTTTTTAAGATTAAAGGAACGTTGGATAACGTTACCTTTTATAAATCGAAAGATGGGAATTTAGCGAAAATGAAAACGAGCCTTGATGGTGCTCGTATCGCTACTGATCCGAATTTTGCGCGAACGCGTGAAAATGGAGTTGAGTTTGGGAGCTCAGCTTCTTCAGGGAAATTGGTTCGTATTAATTTACGACCTATTTCTATGAATGCTTCTGATAATCGAATTGTTGCTCGATTAACTCAATTGATGAGTAAAATTAAAAACCTTGATGCAACGAGTATTCGTGGTGCTCGAAATGTTGGTGTTGGGATTGGAACAGTTGCAGGTAAAGCTTTATTGAAAGGGTTTGAGTTTAATCAAAACTCTTTATTGGGAAGTATTTTGTTTAAACCGTACGCAGTGAATACAACTACAGGTGTTGTTACAATTGCTGCTTTGGTACCTGCAACAGATATTGTTTTTCCTCAGGGTGCTACTCATGTGAGTTTAACCGGTGGATATGCAAATATCAATTTTGCAACGAGTGTAGTTGATTTTAAAATGACAAACGTTTTAAACTTAGCTGTAACCGCTCCGTCTACGGCTGTTACTTTAACGCCTACTGCTGTGCCAGCTGGAACTGGAACAAAGGTTTATTTATTGAAAATTGAATTTTTTCAGCAAGTGAATGGTGTTCAATATCCTTTGAAAAATGGTGCTTATAATGCACTTAAAGTAATTGATGTTCTTTAAAATTAGTTGAAAATGGAAATCATTGAAAGAATCAAAGCTCCTACTCCAACATTCTTTAAGAAAATGAGATTGATAGGATTGGGTTTGTTAGCAACTGGTGGTGTTCTCGTGGCGACACCAGTTGCATTACCGATTGCAATAGTAACAATTGGACAATATCTGATTGTTGCAGGATCGGTTGCTACTGCTGTTGCTCAAACAGCAGTAGAAGGGAATTAATAAAGTGTGAATTTTTAAAGATTAATAAAATGGGAAATTGTATTGATTTACTTACTAAACAAAATAATGATTTGGAAGTAAAATTTGGAATGAAAAGAAAACCTGCTTTTAAAGCAGGTGCAGAATTAAGCAGCAAAGTGAATTTGGTTGCAATTGATGTGAACGAGGAATTGATTGAAGATTCTGAAGTATTTGAAATGAACATCAAAATTGAGCGTTCAACTCCTTCTAGTTGTGATATCACAATTGAAACGATTCAAGAAAAGCAAAAAGAATTAGAAGTGCAATTGAAATGTTTAACTCAACTATCTGAAACTAAAAAAGCTCAAGAACAAAACACTTAATATTTTAAACATGTATCCACATCACGATCATAGCACTGCGCTTGGAACAGTAACTGGAACGGCGTTAACCGTTGTTGCGCAGATTGACTCGCACGATTATTTAAAAACTGTTATTCTAGCAATGGTTGGTGCCATTGTGAGTTTTGTGGTTACTTTGTTTTTGAAGTGGGTTGTGTGGAAGTTAAAGAATTGATTTCTAAAAAATTAATGTATAAACCGCTCGGAAGTTATTTCGAACGGTTTTTTTTTATTAAATCTCTCCAAACTTAGATTAATTATGTTTGGAATATTTGTTTAAACTATTTCAACACCTCTTGAATAAGCACCAATTTTAACTGCTGCATTAATTGAAATTGTTTAAGAATTGTTTGTCTTTGATTTTCGAGTTGATGGATTGTTGAAATATTCTTTAATGCTTTTTCGGGATTGGATTGATATTTTTTGATCCCTAATTGTATGACTTCTTTTAAGCAATTCAAGCGAATGTATAGAATTACAGAACCAAGCAATTTTTGATGGAACATTTTTCCTTGCCATAGTCCGAAAATTAGCCAGTAAAGTCGTTCTTTTTCTTCTTCTGTTTCACATTCACAAACAAAACAATTTGGACATGATTGTAACATTGGTTTTCCGCTGTTTTTTCCTTTGTTTAGAATGTAGAAAATATGCCCAGAATATTGTTTTTCTGGGCTGAATGTGGTGATTTTGATTTTTTTCATCTGAATAGGTTTATTGAGCTTTTTCTTGTTTTTTTAGCAAATGGAATATGATGCTCAATGAATTGTAAAAGCCTTATATACATTGCTTTTTTTGAGCCAAAATCTAGTTTGATTATTTGACAATTGATGAATTCAATTTCTCTTAATAATTCATCTTGAGTCATCTTTGATAAGATTGATTTAATGACTGCTGGATTTACGTTTTCGTACATAATTTGGGATTTAAAATTATGCTCTGCTCAGCTACGCTTCGCGCAATCATTTTTGAAGAAAAAGAGAAAAAAACCGAAAAAAAAGAAAAAAGAATGCCTTGATTTTTGGGAGTGAAGGAATGAAGACAAGATTTTTGACAAAAAAATACTACCCGAAAAACAGAGTAAAAATGATAGATAGAATGAGTGTTTTAAGATTTAAAGGAATTGTAAGAAGTAATAATGAATTGAGGGTGGAGATTATTTTGACAAAACCCGGAGGGCTTGAACTTGACGTAATGACATAGCGACCTATCTTTGCATTCATTTTTTATTTTTGATACCCGAAGTGTGAATTTAAGACCACCGATAAACTGAGAAGATGTGAGATTTTTTTCTTCAATTGAAGTGATACTATTTTTAAATAATCTACGAGGCTATGCCTA
>CALPUT020000251.1 GCA_943326825.2 Chryseobacterium gleum
AAATTAATTCTATTGGTCCTGCTAAAGCTAAAGGTTCAAGTAATGTTAAATTATTATCTGGTAAAGTTGTAATATTAACATCATCAATAAACCAACCAAAAGTTGTCCAAGCTACTTTTGAAGTTTCAGAAGCAAATCTAGAAGTCCAATTAAATCGAATATATACACTATCTGCATTGCCAGTTATGAAATTTGAAATATTTACAGAAATATTTTCTGGATTTGTATAAATTGCAGTTGGGTTATCCCCAATAAAAGTTGTTCTATTATTGTTTGTATAAACTGTAACAAAATTAACACTATCAGTACTAATTTGAACTTGTTGGTCATCGTTAAATAAAGCTCCATATTGTTGAAAATTTAATACCGCTTTATCGCTTCCTGCTAATGTTTGAATATCGATAGGCGCAGCACTTGTCATAGTATATGTAACTCCAACGGCCTGTGTACTATTTGCAGGTGTTGAAGAATATACTCCATTATTTACTTGTGCATAATTGTTTAGTTTCGTTGTAGAATTTATTCCTGAATTAAAGTACCAGCTTTGTACTGCTGTTCCTATATTCCATCCAAATTTTAAACCTGATTGGCCATCGTTATCGATAGTCCAATTAGTTGGATTTGAAAAATCGTCTGTCCATACAACAGTACCTGAAGCTTTAGCAGTATTAGAAGGTTTTGCTTTAGCATTATCAACACCAGCGTATATTTTTTTTGCTGCTGCTTGTTTTACATCAGAAACTCTTTGAGCAAAACTACTTGTTAAAGCAGTAATCCCAAGGATAGTTAAATAAACTTTTTTCATAATTAAATTTAAATTTAGTGAACAAATATAAATGTTTAAACTTCTATTCTAAAATATATGTTTAAATATTTAACAACTTTAATCTTTGAGAAATGGTAAATCACGTCTGATTTTATCCAAATCCTCTTTTTGTAATTTTATTTTTAGTAGATTTTCACAAGAAGGAGCACATCCATTTTCATTTCCCAAAGCATCTACAACTATGCTATCTCCTGAATAATTTAACTCCTTTCCATCAACACCAACTCGGTTTACACCGATGACATAACATTGATTCTCAATCGCTCTTGCTCTTAGTAGGGTCTTCCAATGAAGATTTCGTTTTTCTGGCCAATTGGCTACATAAAGCAAGACGTCATAAGTTGGAAAAAGGTTGGATTCAATTTTATTTCTTGCAATTTCAGGAAATCTTAAATCGTAACAAATCTGTAATTGGATTTTCCATCCTTTGTATTCTATCACTTTTTTTTCTGTTCCAGCGGTGAAGTATTTATCCTCTCCAGCTAAACCAAAAGATTTTCGTTTATCGTACTTTTCAATTTGACCATCAGGATAAATAAAAACCCCACGATTATAAAATTGATTATTTTCTTTGATAATCAAAGATGTATAAATTGCTGATTTTTTCTGAGAAGCAATTTTTTTTAGCCAGTTGATTCCAATTGAATTTTCCATTTCCTCCGCTAATTCTTCAACATTCATTGAGAATCCAGTGTGAAACATTTCAGGTAATATTATTAAATCACAAGTATCAACTTCTTTTAATAGAGAAGAATAATTATCTAAATTACCAACTTTATTTTCCCAAAGCTGATTTGCTTGAACCAATACTACGTCTAAATCTTGCATAATCTTTCTGCTGCTTTGGTTAGTGTTTCAGTATCTTTTGCATAACAGAAACGAATGAGTTTATTGTCTTTTCCATCTGCATTGAAGACGGACATAGGAATTGTAGCAACACCGTGTTCTAACACCAAACGTTTTGTAAAATCGACATCGCTTTCATTTGAAATAGAAGCGTATGAGGCAACTTGAAAATAAGAACCTTGACTTTTTAATAGTTCAAAGCGACTATCTTTTATTAAATTTCTAAATAAATCTCTTTTATCTTGGTAGAAGCTTCCCAATTGATTTACATCTACTTGATCCATGTATTTTGATAATGCAACTTGCGCAACACTGTTTACACAGAATACTAAAAATTGATGTACTTTTTTGATTTCAATCATCAAGCATTCAGGAGCTACTAAATATCCAATTTTCCAACCAGTAATATGAAATGTTTTACCGAAAGAGGAAACGATAATAGATTTCTCTTTTAACTTTTCTCTCGTATTTGCAGAAATATGTTTTTCCTCAAAGGTGATGTATTCATAAACTTCATCAGAAAGTAATAAAGCATTAGGATGTTTATCTAAAATTGTTTCAAGGTGTTCTATATCTTGAATAGATAATACAGTCCCTGAAGGATTTTGCGGATTATTTACAATAATCATTTTTGTTTTAGCTGTAAAAGCTGCTTCAACTTTATTCCAATCAACAGTAAAATCATCGTTCAAAGAAACATGAATTGGTTTTCCTCCAGCTAATATAATCGCTGGTTCATAACAGTCATAACTTGGATCTAAAATGATTACTTCTTCTCCAAAATGAATAAAAGCTTGAATAGCCGTATAAATACCTTGTGTTGCTCCAGCGGTTATTAATAATTCAGTTGAAGTTTCAATTGATCTATTGTAGGAAGATTTTATTGTTTGTCCAATTTTTTCCATTAAAGGAGCGTAACCTGCCATCGGTAAATATTGATGAACAGATTCTGTAGCTATTGATTTTAATATTTCAGTCAATTTTTCATCTACCGGAAAATTTGGAAATCCTTGCGATAAATTTATTGCATTGTGCTCTGTTGCCAATTTTGACATTACAGTGAATATTGTTGTACCAACTAATGGAAGTTTTGACATACCAAAAAATTTGAGACGCAAATATAACCATCTATTTTCTTAAAATAGTTACAGTTAATCAATAAATACTACCGTTTATACTGTTTGCGATCTACATATAGAAGAGAAAATGAGCTATATTAAATCAAACATCAAAAAATAATTTAACTTTGAAAATAAAAAGATGAAATTAGTTATTTTATTGTTTTTGAGTAGTTCATTAATAGTTGCATGTTCTTCGAAAGATGAAAAATTCTGTCAATGCATGGAAACATCTGAAAAGTTTAATGTTGTTGCCAATAAAATTATTCAAAATGGAGCGGACAAAGCACTTGAGTCTGAATTTAAAACATTGAAAGTGAAAAAAGAAAAAGCTTGTGTGAAATTCTTGACAATGGGAGGAAAGGAAATGTTAGAGAAAAAAGCAGCTTGTCAAAATTAATTTCTTAAAAAGAAGACGTTTCAATCTATATTTCATATCTTTGCGCTTTCAAAATTAGTATCATGTCTGTTGAAGTTAAAATATTTTCAGGAAGAGCAACAATCGGTTTAGCAGAAAAAATTGCTAAAAGTTATGGTTTACCACTTGGAGATGTAAAGGTTACTGACTTTAGTGATGGTGAATTTCAACCATCTTTTGAAGAAACAGTTAGAGGTAAAGATGTATTTATAATACAATCTACAATGCCTCCTGCAGACAATCTTTTCGAATTATTGTTAATGGTGGATGCAGCAAAAAGAGCATCAGCTAGAAAAATTATAGCTGTAATTCCATATTTTGGTTTTGCACGTCAAGACAGAAAAGATAAACCAAGAGTTGCTATTGGAGCAAAATTGGTTGCAAATATGTTAATGGCTGCTGGAGTAGATCGTTTAATGACGATGGATTTACATGCAGATCAAATCCAAGGTTTCTTTGAAGTACCAGTAGATCATTTATTTGCTTCTACCATTTTCTTTAAAGAAATGGAAAAATTGAATACAGGCGATTTAGTAATTGCTGCACCAGATGCAGGGGGAGCAAAAAGAGCCAATTCATACGCTAAGAAATTAGATGTTGGTTTAGCTTTATGTCACAAATCTCGTAAAAAAGCAAATGAAGTTGCTGAAATGACGGTGATTGGTGATGTTGAAGGTAAAGATGTTATTTTAGTTGACGATATGTGCGATACTGCAGGTACGTTAACAAAAGCAGCAGATTTATTTATGGAAAAAGGGGCGAAAAGTGTTAGGGCTTTCTGTACACACGCAATCCTTTCTGGTCCAGCTTATGAAAGAATTGAAAATTCTTCATTAACTGAATTAATTGTAACAGATACAATACCATTAAAACAACATAGTAGTAAGATTCGTGTTTTATCAGTAGCAGATTTATTTGCTGACATCATTCATGGAATGGTAAACAATGAGTCAATTAGTTCACATTTTATAATCTCATAAATAAATAAAAATGAAAAAAGCACAATTGAGCGGTTCGGTTAGATCGAACGTAGGGAAAAAGGATGCTGCCCTTACAAGAAATTCAGGGTTAGTTCCGTGTGTAGTTTACGGATCAGGTGAACAAACTCACTTTTCTGTTAAAACAATCGACATCGAAAGAATCGTTTATTCTCCAGATGTTTACCAAGTAGAA
>CALPUT020000252.1 GCA_943326825.2 Chryseobacterium gleum
CTGAAATTCGTAAATTGGTTCGTTACCTTGAAATCTGTGATGGAAACATGGAAGAAGGATCATTGAGATGTGATGCCAATGTTTCTGTAAACTTAAAAGGTGAGAAAGAATTCGGAACGAAAGTAGAGGTAAAAAACATGAACTCAATCCGTAATGTGCAACGTGCTATCGAATTTGAAATTATTCGTCAAATTGAAGCAATTGAAAACGGAGAAACTTTAACTCAAGAAACGAGATCTTTTGATGCTTTGAAAGGTATAACAATTTCAATGCGTACAAAAGAAGCAGCTAACGATTACCGATATTTTCCAGAACCAGATTTACAACCATTATTTGTTGATCAAAAACAAATCGATGCGATTAAAGCTGAAATGCCAGCTCTACCAAGAGATTTGTTCTTAAAATACACAAAAGAATTAGGTTTATCTGAATATGATGCAACTATTTTGACTGATACTAAAGCAATTGCTTTGTATTATGAAGAATTGATTACGTTTACAAAAAACTACAAAGGAGCTGCCAATATATTGATGGGAGATATTAAATCTTACTTAAATCAACAAGGAGTTGAAATTGAAGATTTCCCAATCAAAGCTGAAAAAATAGCACAATTAATTGAATTGTTAGATGGAAATAAAGTATCATCTACTGTTGCTTCGCAAAAGATTTTCCCTGAATTATTGAAAAACCCAGAGAAAAATCCTTTACAAATTGCTGAGGAATTAAATGTCCTTCAAGATTCAAATGAAGATTCAATCAAAGGTTACATTCAAGAAGTGATCGATAAAAATCCTTCAGAAGTTGATCGTTATAGAAATGGTGAAAAACAATTAGTTGGTTTCTTTATGGGGCAATTAATGAAAGTTTCACAAGGAAAAGCTGATCCAAAAGCTTCGAATCAGTTGATGAGGGAAATGCTAGAAAATTAAAGTTGAAAATTTTGAATTTTGAATTGTAAAAAAAAAATAAAGATGAAAAGACTTATATATATATCACTACTGTTTATTGGAATTTTATATTCTTGTGGAGATTCGAATGGACCGATTGAAGATAATCCTGATACAGATTTAGTGGAAAATTTTAAGATCCATGGAGTTGTAGAAGGTTCTTCAAACACAAAAATGTATCTTGAAGCGTTAAGTAGTGAAGGTACAATTCCTGTTGCAGATTGTCAAACAGATGATAATGGAAACTTTGAAATGATTGGGAATGTTCCAGGAATGGGGATTTATCAATTACGTTTGGGAGAATCTAATGAGAAAATTATTCCAGTTACATTATTACCAAAAGACAATGTTGAATTAAAAGCAAATTACAACGATTACCAAAAAACACCTAAATTTTCAGGAACGGAATGGGGTGAAGTTTTGTCTGAATACATGAATCAGTTCAATAAATTTGCTATTGCCCAAGAAAAATTAGCTAAAATTCAAGGAACTGTATCAGAAGAAGAATTAATGAAACGTTTCTTTACTATTAAGAAGCCTTTAGAAGATTATTGTAGAAAGAACATGAAAAGTATGCCAAGTAATCCTGCAAACATTATACTTTCTTCTTCACTAACACCTTCAATGGGATTTAAAGATTGGGATTCAAGTAATTTAACAATTCTTAAAAATGTTGGCGAAGCATTCACCAAACGCTACAAAGATTCACCAATAGCTGCAACTATTTCTAATCAAATGTTTCAATTAGAGTCTGCTTATAACGAATTTCAAGAATTCAATTCTGGAAATAAAATGGCACCTAATATTGAATTGAAAAATCCTGAAGGAAAAGTAATTTCACTTTCAAGTCTAAAAGGAAAAGTTGTATTAATTGATTTTTGGGCTTCTTGGTGTGCGCCTTGTAGAAAAGAAATGCCAAATGTTGTCAAATTATACAATCAATATAAAGAAAAAGGTTTTACAGTTTATTCTGTTTCTCTAGATGAAGATCCTAAAGCTTGGGAAGAAGCAATAAAAGCTGATGGAATGACTTGGTCAAACCATGTGAGCGACTTGTCAGGATGGAAATCTCCTATGCCTCAATTGTATGGTTTTCAAGGAATACCTTATACTGTTTTAGTTGATAAGGATGGTAAAATTTTAGAAACTGGCCTCAGAGGAAAAAGTTTGGAACAAAAATTGAAAGAACTTTTCTCTAAATAAATTAATTATTAGAACTATAAATAAAGATTCATGAAAATATTCTCAACTATTACACTTGTATTACTGACTACTTTATTGTTTGGACAAAACCCAATCAATGTTAAAATTAGTGGACAAATCTTTAATACTACTGCTGATTCAGTTCACATCTCTCAATATTTTGGTTCACATTATGTTGACTATTTGAGAGCACCACTAAAGAAAAATGGTGAAAACAACTTTGATTTTACTGTTTCTGGTGAATTACCAAATCCTGATTTCTATGTAATCCGTTTCGGAATGACACATTTAAATATTGTCTTGAGAAACAATTCAGACATGAAAATATACTGTGATGGAAAAAACATTAATGCTTTTTCAAACATTGTAGGTTCAGATGAAAGTAATAAATTGAATGAATTTATCGTTATTCTATCTAATTGGAATGTAAAAAAAGATTCTGCACAAGCTATTGTAAAACAACATCCTGAACAAGCAGAAGCTGTGAATCAATCTTTAACTAAGGAATATAATAATTTCCTAAATGCAAGACAACAATTAATTGCAAACAACCCAAATTCTCCATCATTGATAGCTTCATTATCTTCATTTGACACAGAAAAAGAATTTTCAACTTATGAAACAGTTGTAAACCAATTAGTAAAAGGTTTTGGTGAATCTCCTACAATTAAAGAAGTTTACAAGAATTACACTCAATTAAAAGCTAAAAAAGAAGCTGCTAATATGTTTGCTCCAGGTAAAAAAGCAACTGAATTTAAAGGCTTAAGACCAGATGGAAAAGAATTAAAACTTTCTGATTTAAAAGGGAAAGTGGTATTGATTGATTTCTGGGCGTCTTGGTGTGGACCATGTAGAAGAGAAAATCCAAACGTGATCAAAGAATATGCTTTATATGAAAAAGATGGTTTTACTGTAATGAGTGTTTCTTTAGATACTGATAAAGCAAAATGGATGGAAGCAATTAAAGCTGACAATTTAAGTTGGACAAATCACATTAGCGATTTAAAAGGTTGGCAAAGTGACATTGCAAGGTCTTATCAAGTTCAAGGTATTCCTTTTACCGTTTTAATTGATAAAGAAGGAAATATAATCAAAACAAACCTTCGAGGTGAAGCTTTACATGAAGAATTAAAAAGAATTTTTGGACACTAAAAAATGTCAGAATCAACTAAAAAGAATATATATTTTGCTTCTGACTTTCATTTAGGTGCACCTAATTATGAAAAGAGTTTAGAACGTGAAAAAAACTTGGTTGCTTGGCTTAATTTTATTGAACCAACAGCGAAAGAAATCTATTTAGTTGGAGATATTTTTGATTTTTGGTTTGAATACAAACATGCAATTCCTAAAGGATTTGTTCGTCTTCAAGGAAAAATAGCTGAATTAACAGACTCAGGTATTCCAGTGCATGTTTTCACAGGAAATCATGATATGTGGATCTTTGATTATTTACCAAAAGAACTTGGGATCACTTTACATCGTGAACCTCAAAAAACTCAAATTGGTGACAAAAAAATTTATATCGGTCACGGAGATGGTTTAGGTCCTGGAGATCAAATGTACAAATTCTTAAAACGATTTTTTGCTAGTAAATTTTGTCAATGGGCATTCGCTAGATTACATCCAAACTTCGGAATTTGGTTAGCAAATCAATCTTCTAGAAAAAGTAGAGCGGCTGGAGCAAAACAAGACGAAGAATTTTTAGGTGAGGAAAATGAATGGTTAGCTATTTATTCCAAGGAAATATTACAACAAGAACATTTTGATTACTTCATCTTTGGTCATAGACATCTACCATTAAAATTAAAAGTTGGAAAAAATTCAACTTATTACAATCTTGGAGAATGGTTGAATTATAATACTTACTTAGTTATTAATGAAACATCTGTCTCTTTTAACAAATGGGAAAATAATACAGAAAAGATTTTTTTTGATTAGCCTTAATTTATTTTAAAAATCATTTTGTAAAAACACAAAATATTTTATCTTTGCTTCATTAACAATTATTATATGAAAACAGGAACTGTAAAATTTTTCAATGAAACTAAAGGTTTTGGTTTTATTAAAGAAACTGATACAAATCAAGAGTATTTTGTACACGTATCAGGTTTAGTTGATAAAATCAACGAGAATGACCAAGTTACATTCGAATTGAAAGAAGGAAAAAAAGGATTGAATGCTGTAGAGGTAAAATTAGCTTAAGCTTATATATAGTCATTAATTTTTTGA
>CALPUT020000253.1 GCA_943326825.2 Chryseobacterium gleum
CAATAAAGATGCAGAAGTCGATTTAGCGAACAACTGATCCAAACGATGAATAATTTCTGGTGATTTTGGAATCGAAATTTTTCCTTTACTCGTTGTTTTTTGAGGAATCGTGTAAAAACTTTTAGAGATTTTCACATTTGGATTCATTCGGCTTAATTCCAATTCCATTTGCAACAAATAACGACTGGCTTCGTTGCTTCCAATCATTTCTTGAGCGCTTGTATAAGTGATATACATTTGTTTACAAGAATGTAATAAACGGTAAAAGTGATGTGCAAATAACCCTTGTTTTTCTCTTGGCGTAGGCAATTTAAAATATTGACGCAAATCCATCGGAATCATTGTTTGAACAGGATTCGTTGGAGGCATTTTTCCCTCGTTCATTCCTAAACAAATGATGGTTTCGAAATCCAATAAACGCGTTTCAAGTAATCCCATAATTTGTAATCCTTCCAGGGGATTTCCATGATAGGCAATGCTTTTTTGATTCCAGTGTAAGTGAAACAGTTTTTTAAAACTATTCAAACTCATTGCTGGTAATCCTTCTGAAACGATATTTTCAAAATCAATTAAGGCCGCATCAAAACCTTGAATCACTGCTTTTTCGAATTCAAATTCATCGACTAACAATTGATAAACTTGATTGTTTAATTGACGAATCAGTGAAATACCTGTTTTCCAATCTTCTTTCCAAGGTGCAAAAAGTGAACGTAATAATTGATCCATCACAGGTCCGATCGTTAATTTATCTAACGATAAGAAAATCGAATTTCGTTTGATAATTTCTTGTTCTTTTTGAACAATGATCTTTTTTTCATCATCTGGTAAAACAGCCGAAATAAACGGATGATTCCAAATTTTCTGAATATCTTGAAAGTAGATTCCTTCTGATTTGAAACGTTTTTTATTTTCCTGAATACTAAAAATTATATCGACCCAAGAACGCAAAGAGGTATTTCGAAGTGGTAAACCCAAGGTAATATTTGCTTTCCCAATTTTTCTTGGTAAGGTTTTAAGTAACGGAACAATCAAACTTTCGTCAGCCAATAAAATCAGCGTGTTTTGAATCGTTGCTTCGTCCATTTTTTCTAAAATCGTACCGGCAACTTTCACTTGTCCTGTAAACTGTGCACATTCGATGACTTCGATATTTTTATCCTCTTTTCCGATAACATCTACTACAAATGGCAAATTTTTAACTCCTAATTCTGTTTTTAGATCACGTAAAAATCGACCTGCTTCGTGACTTTCACTTTCCAAATAAAAAGTGTCGGCATTGATTAAAATATGTCCTCGTCCCATTTTATGCAATTGCTTCATGATCGAAATTTCAGCAGGAGAAAGCGCATTGAAACCAGCAAATACAAAATGACGTTCTTTATCTTCTTTAAAAATAACATCTAAATTTTCCGCAACAAAACGATAAGCTTTACCCATATAGCAAGATTGCTCTTTGTCCAGTTTTTCGTTTAAAGCAGTATAATATCCTGGAAGACGATCCCAAAATTCCAAGAATCGTTTTTGTCCTTCGGTTAAATTTTCGTTGCCAAAACTCCAGTTTTCGATTTCTTTGATATCGGCTAAATTGCAGAACAATTGTTTCGAATCCAAGAGGTAGCGATCCAATTCATCAAAATCAGAAAGCAACATATTTCCCCAAGAAATGAATTCATCAAACGAATAATCAATGTCCGTTTCCGCATTGTCCAATTGAATTTCAAACAAACGAATCAACGCCCTTGTTTTATCAATGATTGCTTTTTCAGACAATTCACGCACCCAACGATCAATGGTAATCATTTTTGGAGCAATCAAGGGTTTTTGAAATTCCTTAAACAATGACGTCGCAATGTATTTCTTAGCACGTTCAGAAGGCAAGACAATCGTTAAATGACGAATATCTAATTCATTTTCTTTGATGTACGAAGCAATTTGATCTGTGAAATGCATAATTGTATTGGGTTAATTCAGATGTTTAATTCTAAATAAACACCTGATACAAAATTAAGAATTTAGAGATGATTATGCTGTTTTTCTTTTTTTAGATTCCCATTTTATTGGATTATTTTTAATGTATTTAGAAATAACAAAATAGGCCAATTCAGATCGAACAATTCTTTCATAAAAGAATTTTTGCCATTCGAATTTAATTCCCGTCCGACGTACATGTTTTGATACGGCTGACTTGTATGAACCAACAATCGACGATAATGAATTTGGACCAATATTTTGGAATCGATTTTCTGCGGTTAATTTTAATAAATGTTTTGGATTTGTCACGCCCATCGATATTTGCATCATATATAGGGAATGGGCCTGCCCAATCCCTATATATGATGATGAAAATGAAAACGGTGAAATTGGATTATCAATCGTAATAATCCCATGAATATGGTCGGGCATAACAACAAATTCACCCAAAACAACATTTTTTGAATGATTTGGAATTTCATACCATAAATCGTTTGCAATTTTTCCTGCATCAGATAAATGCATTTCCCCATTAATTATTTCTCCAAAATATTTTTCTCGATTTTTTGTACAAATCGTAACAAAATAATGAGCATTCCATCTGTAATCCCAATTTGGTAATCGGAGCGATTTTCTTTGATTTAAATGTGCCATAAATTAGATTTTCCTATTGAATTTAGGAAAAAAGATGAAATTATAAAACTGTTTACTTAAAAAAATGGATCAATTATCGCCAGATTTCAACTTAACCAGTTATTATTTTGGTCTAAACCCTAATCTTCCTTATTTTTGTACAAATTTTTATAAGATGGCTGATATTCATACGTACGATTTTACAGGTAAAAGAGCATTAATTAGAGTAGATTTTAATGTTCCTTTGGATAAAGAAACACTAGCAGTTACTGATGATACAAGAATCAGAGCAGCTGCTCCGACAATTCAACATATTTTGAAAAATGGAGGAAGTGTAGTTTTAATGTCACATTTAGGTCGTCCGAAAGAAGGTTTTGAAGATAAATATTCTTTGAAGCACATTGTAAATCAAGTTGAAAAAGTATTAGGTCATTCGATCTCTTTTGCTGATGATTGCATTGGTGAAAAAGCTTTTGAAATGAGTTCTAACTTGCCAGCTGGTGAAGTATTATTATTAGAGAATTTACGTTTTTACAAACAAGAAACTACAGGAACAGAAAGTTTCGCTGAAGCATTATCGAAACACGGTGATGTTTATGTAAACGATGCATTTGGAACTGCTCACAGAGCACACGCTAGTACTGCAATTATTGCGAAATTTTTCCCGAATGATAAAATGTTTGGTTTCTTATTAGAAGCTGAAATTAAAAGTGTAGATAAAGTTTTAAATAGTACTGAAAAACCATTAACTGCAATTGTTGGTGGTGCAAAAGTATCTTCTAAAATTACAATTATTGAGCGTTTACTTTCGAAAGTTGACAATCTTATCGTTGGTGGAGGGATGGCTTATACATTTGTGAAAGCGCAAGGTGGTGAAGTTGGAAATTCATTAATTGAAGATGATTATTTAGATGTTGCACGTAAAATTTTAGCTGAAGCAAAAGAAAGAGGTGTGAATTTATACATTCCAGTTGATACAATTATTGCTGATAAATTTGCAAATGATGCCAATAAACAAACGGTAGCAATTGATCAAATTCCTTCTGGATGGATGGGATTAGACGTTGGACCAAAAACATCTGAAGATTGTGCGAATATTATTGAAAATTCTAAATTAATTTTGTGGAATGGTCCTATGGGTGTTTTCGAAATGGAAAGCTACCAACAAGGAACAGTTGATGTTGCAAATGCAATTGTAAAAGCAACAGAAAAAGGAGCCTTTTCATTAATTGGTGGAGGTGATTCAGTAGCAGCAATCAACAAATTTAATCTTGCTGATAAAGTTAGTTATGTTTCTACTGGTGGTGGTGCTATGTTGGAATACTTGGAAGGAATTGAATTACCAGGTATAAAAGCTATTAGAGAAACACTTGTCGTATTTTAGATTTATAGGTTTTAAAATAAGTTTGAAAGCTGAAAGAAAAGTAGAATAATCTGCTTATCTTTCAGCTTTTTTAGTTTGCAAAAATCAATGTAATAGCAGATAAATATTTTTAAAATGAAATTTACTAAATACCATGTTTTATTGCACCTCATTATTTTTATGTGGGGTTTTACAGGGATTTTAGGGAAATTGATCCACTTAGATTCATATATTCTAGTTTGGCATCGGGTTTTAATTGCTTTGATTGGTTTGGGAATCTATTTAGTCATTAAGAAAACTGCCATTAAGATTAAATCGAAAAAGGATTTATTAATGGTATGTGTTGTTGGAATTTTTGTTGCCTTGCATTGGATTACATTTTATAAATC
>CALPUT020000254.1 GCA_943326825.2 Chryseobacterium gleum
AACATATCGAATTGCTTATTTGCTTTTACTAATGCATTGACCATTTCCATTGTGTTCTGATAATGAACATTGTCATCTGCTGAACCGTGAATGATAAAGTATTTTCCTTTTATATTAGAAACAAAGTTAATTGGCGAATTATCTTCATACCCTTTTGGATTTTCTTCCGGCGTTCGCATGAAACGTTCAGTATATATATTATCATAATATTTCCAATTAGTAACCGGTGCAACTGCAATTCCCATTTTAAAGTAATCAGCTCCTTTTGTCATTGCTAAAGAAGTTAAATAACCACCAAAGCTCCATCCTTGAACACCGATTCTGGATGCGTCCACGTAACCTAATTTTCCAATTTCTTTTGCTGCAGCTATAACATCTTCCACTTCTAGTTTCCCAAGCTGTAAATAAGTTGATTTTTTGAATTTTGCTCCTCTGTACATTGTTCCTCTTGGATCAACTGCGATAACGATGTATCCCTTTTGAGCTAGCAACTGATGATATAAATAATCTCCTCCAGCATATGAATCTGTAACAACATTATGACCTGGTCCACCATAGAAGTGCATATAAACTGGATATTTTTTCAAAGGATCAAAATTAGCTGGTTTAATCATCCAAGCATTTAATTCTAATTCAGCTCCTTTTATTGTAAAGAATTCCTTTGGAGAAAGTTTATATGTTTGAAGTTTCTCTTTTAATAATTTATTATCTTCTAAAACTTTTAAAACTATTCCGTTTGCATCACATAATGAAATTTCTTCAGGTGAATTGGCAGTTGTATATGTTTTAATAAAGTATTTCATTCCAACTGAAAATTCAGCATCATTCGTTCCAGTTTCTAAACTGATCGCCGCTTTGTTATTTCCAGAAATATCAATTTTATAGATTCCTTTATAAATCGAACCTTTTTCAGAAGAAGTATAAAACAAGGTATTTGTTAATTCATTGATGCCAAGGAATTCATTTACATCCCAGCTTCCTTTTGTGATTTGATTAACAGAACCGTCAAAGTTTAATTTGTAAATGTGATTATAACCATCATTCTCACTTGTCCGAATAATTGATTTCCCTTCTGCAAGAATCATTAAATTATCATCTATATCAATATAAGTTTCAGATTTTTCTTCAAAGAAAACAGATGAGGTGATTTTTTTACCATCCAATTTTACCAAATAATATTTCAAATTATTTTGGTGACGATTCAGTGTTTGAATAATTAAGTTGTTTTCTTTCGAAGACCATTTTAATCTTGGAATGTATTCATATTCTCCTAATTTTAAAGGAGTAATTTTACCATTTTTTACACTAACAATATTTGCTGTTACTTTCGAATTATCTTGTCCCGCTTTCGGATATTTATATTTATCCAATTCAGGATATAAGTCATTGTAATAGGTCAAGTTAAATTCTTTAACATTTTTCTCATTGAATCTTAAAAAAGCAATGTTTTTTGAATCTGGCGACCAGCAATAAGCTTTAGTAATAGCAAATTCTTCTTCGTAAACCCAATCAGTTGTTCCGTTGATGATTTTATTGTTTTTTCCATCTTTTGTTAATTGTTTCACTTTGCTAGAAGCGATATCTTTCACATAAATATTGTTTTTATGAATAAATGATACTTTTTGTCCGTCTGGTGAATATTCAGCTAATGTTTGTGGAAAATGAATATTATCTAATGCTTGTAATTGCTTTGTTTTTAGATCATATAAATAATAGATAGCTGTATAGCTGTGTCTATAGATTGAAGTAGTTTCTGTTTTGAATAACAATTTTGTTTCATCTTCATTGAATTCGTATTCGTCAATTTGAATAAACTTTCCATCAATTTTCAAATCTGCTAAATTCAAGATGATTTCACCAATCCCGTTGTAATCTTTAAAAGTATGTTTAGTAATGTAGAAATTTTGATCTTTTTCTGTGATTTTAGTAAAATGTTCTCCATCTTTCATTGAGTTGAAACCATCTACAAATTCACGTTTAAATTCGGCTGATTTCCATATTTTTTCTACTGTTAATTCTTGTGTTAATACATAAAATTGTAATATGAACAATTGTAACGCAACTAAAAAAAGTTTTTTCATTTCTTGTAATTCAAAAGATTTAATTAGCTAAATTAGAAATAGTTTACTCAATCATAAACTAAAATTGATAATCTTTTATAAAAAGTTAATAATTTCATAATGGTGAATTGAAAAAAATGACATATGTTTGTATTGTATTTTTCTGTGTCACCCTTGATGCAATTTTTGATTAAGAAAAAATTGACTGAAACCATAGAAAATGTAACACTACGAAACAACTGATTGATGTTTAGAACTACTTTAGAAACATTGATTTTTATTTTTGTTAAGACTATTACTATTGCTTCGTATAAAAGATGCGAGTATGGTGTCAGTGTTTCTCAAAATTAGCAATCCCAATTTTTTATTTAATAATTTGTAATATGAAAAAAACATTACTTTTTGTAGGTGTATTATTATGTTCTGTAAATGTTGTAAAAGCACAATGTTCAGAATTATTTATTTCTGAATATGTAGAAGGATGGTCAAATAATAAGGCTATTGAAATTTACAATCCTACTGCACAATCAATAAATTTAGGAAATTACATTGTTGCTCGAGCATCAAATGGAACAGCATTGGATGCTGTACAGGTCAAATATGCTGTGCAATTAAGTGGAACTATTGCTCCTTATAGTACTTATGTAGGTGTGGTAGATTTAAGAGATCCTAGCGGTACAGGTCAGACTGCTCCAATTTGGGATTCTTTAGAGGTTAAAGCAGATGGTTTTTATTCACCTGTATACAACACTAATAGTACGTTTTATTGGAATGGAAATGATGCAATTATGTTATTAAAAGGTTTGTTAACTGGTTCATCAACAACAACATTGGTTTCAATAAATCCTCCACTATCAATTGTAGATATTTTTGGTAAAATAGGTGAAGATCCAGGAGTTAACAATGGTTGGACTTCTGTTTCTCCTTATACAGGTGCTGGTAAAAGTGTTACCCTAGATCATTCTTTAATTAGAAAGCCAAATGTATTAAAAGGAGTTGTTGATGATGCAATTGCATATTTTAATCCATTAGCAGAATATGATTCAATTCCTGCTGTTACATATGTTGTTCAAAATGGTGATACTATTAGGAATAATGATTTATCACCTAAATTATTTGGTAATTGGTTTTCATTGGGAACTCATGAGTGTAATTGTGAACCAGCATCTTTAAAGGAGGTTTTAAATAAATCTACTGTTTCAATTTATCCAAATCCATCTAAAGGAAGTTTTATTGTAAAAGGTATTTCAGAAAATAGTAAAGTAGAATTAATTAATTCTTTAGGAAGAGTTGTTGACCAGATTTATGTTTATTCTAGTGAGTTCATTTCATTTGATAATTTAAATAGGGGAATATATTTACTTAAAATTACAAGTGAATTTGATGAACAATTAATTAGAAAAATTGTAATTGAATAATCCTAGAAAAGTAATAGACCATTGCTTTTAATATCCTTATATAATTATGAATATTAAAATTATTTTTTTTATTTTATTAACCATTAGTTTTAAAGGTTACTGTCAAACATCAACAGTTTCTGGATTAATAATGGATGATATATTAAAATCTCCAGTCGTTGGAGCTAAAATAGTTTTTGCTAAAGATTTTTGGACAAGGTCTGATATTGATGGCAAGTTTATTTTGGCTAATATTCCATATGGTAATTATGAGGTGATAATAGTTAGTGATAACAATGATTCTATAAGGGAAAACATTAAGATTGATAGGCCAGAAATTAATAAAGATTTCATTACGTCTGGAAGTCAAGAAGTTGCTGAAGTCAAGGTTGTTGCAAATTTAGTAACTGATAGAAAAACGCCAATTGCAATTTCTAAAATCTCTTCTGAAAAAATATTTGAAGAATTAGGATCAAGGGATATTCCAATGTTATTAAATACAACCCCAGGTGTTTATGCTACTCAAACAGGTGGCGGCGATGGTGACTCGAGATTAAATATCAGAGGTTTTGATCAACGAAATATTGGTGTATTAATAGATGGAGTCCCCGTTAATGATATGGAAAATGGTTGGGTTTATTGGTCTAATTGGTTTGGATTAGATGCTATTACTTCTACAGTCCAAGTTCAGCGAGGCTTGGGTGTCACTAAATTAGCTATACCTTCTGTCGGTGGTACAATGAATATAGTTACGCAGGGTATTGGTGGTCGAAAGGGGTTTAAATTTAAACAAGAGTATGGTACAGGTGATTTGTTGCGCTCATCATTATCTTATAATTCAGGCTTATTAAAAAATGGTTTTGGTGTAACAGGGTCTTTTTCTTAT
>CALPUT020000255.1 GCA_943326825.2 Chryseobacterium gleum
ATTGGAGGACATATTTTTATGATCTTCACTTTAAGTGTTGTAACGTTATCTATTTCATTTTGAATACGATTGTAGATACGTTGACCAACATGTTCAATTAATTTTGAACGAATAGCCATTTCTTCTGTTACAATTCGATTAATATCACAATAATCGATTGTTTGAATTAACTCATCAGTAATAGCTGCTTTCGAAAAGTCAGTTGTCAACGATATATCAACGGTATAATGTCCACCTATTTTACCTTCTTCCGGTAAACATCCGTGAAAAGCATATAATTTGATTCCGTTAACTTCTATGGTGTGTTTCATTTACTAGACTTTAGATTCAAGACTTTAAGATTCAAGATTCAAGATTTTAAGTCTTAATATCTTGAATCTTGATGTCGTATTGTCTATTTATTTATTTTCCCAAAACCAATATTCATTCTTTCAACACATTCAGCTTTACCTAAAAATGCGCAGATTTCGAACATGCTTGGCCCCATTCCTGTTCCTGTAATTAACAAACGGAAATTTGGTAAAACTGCTCCAATTCCTAATCCTTTAGATTCTAAAAATGATTTGAATGCTGTTTCAATGTTTTCAGCTGTAAAATCTGAAATTGCTTCCAATTGAGTAAACCATTCTTTTAAAATAGCAGAAGTATCTTCTTTCCATTTTTTATCGATCGTTTGTTGATCGTATGAAGTAGGTTTATTTAATAAGTAAGCACCTTCAATTAAGATATCTTTTAAGAATGTAGCTCTTTCTTTCATTAAGCGACAAACGTTAGTTAAAACATTTTTATCGTAAGTTTCTGTTAATTCTTGCGATAACATGTCTGCTAACACTGAATCATCAGTTGCTCTTAAATAGGTTTGTTGGAACCATTTTGTTTTTTCAGCATCAAATTTTGCTCCTGATTTAGAAACTCTTTCTAAGCTAAATGCTTCAACTAATTCTTCTAATGAAAAGATTTCTTTATTGTTTCCTGGATTCCATCCTAACAATGCTAACATGTTAATGAATGCTTCTGGGAAATAACCATTTTCTCTATATCCTGAATAAACTTCTCCTTCTGCAGTTGTCCAGTTTGTTGGGAAAACAGGGAAACCTAAACGGTCACCATCTCTTTTAGATAATTTACCGTTTCCATCAGGTTTTAATAATAAAGGTAAGTGTGCAAATTCTGGTGCTTCCCATCCAAATGCTTCATATAATAAAACGTGTAAAGGCGCAGATGGTAACCATTCTTCTCCTCTAATTACATGAGAAATTTTCATTAAATGATCATCTACAATGTTTGCTAAATGATACGTTGGCATTCCATCACTTTTGAAAAGCACTTTATCGTCTAAGTTGTTTGTATTTACAACTACCCATCCACGAATATTATCTTCAAAACGAATATCTCTATTACGTGGCATTTTCATACGAATAACATAAGGTTCGCCAGCATCTAATAAACGTTTAACTTCATCAGCAGGTAATGTCAATGAATTTCTCAAAGAAGTTCTAGTAACAACATTGTATTGCCAGCTAGCCATTCCCATCGCTTTTGCTTGTTCTCTAACTTTCTCTAATTCTTCAGCAGTATCAAATGCATAATAAGCTGATTCATTAGCAATTAACTGTTCTGCATATGGTTTGTACATGTCTTTTCGTTCAGATTGAACATAAGGACCATATTCTCCACCTAAACCAGGACCTTCTGTTGGCATAATTCCACACCACTCCAAAGCATCCATGATGTATTGTTGAGTTCCAGGAACAAAACGAGTTTGATCTGTATCCTCAATACGGATGATAAAAGTTCCGTTATGTTTTTTAGCAAAAAGGTAATTGTATAAAGCAGTTCTTACTCCACCCATATGTAATGGGCCAGTTGGAGATGGTGCAAAACGAACACGAACAGGTTTTTGAGACATAATTTAATTTTTTTGCAAAGATAATTAATTTAACCACAGATGTACACATTGAATTTATGGTCATTTGATCAATTATTTTGTCGCTAGGATTTGTTGTAATCTCTTTTTAACAAATTTTTCATTTCATAAATGAAACTTAAGCAAACGTTATCATAATATTGTTTTATTTTTATACGTTTTTCCATTATCAATGAGATAAAATTACTATGAGTGCTTTTGATAGATTATTAAGTCAGATTGATGCGTTCATTCGCAAGTATTATAAAAATGAGATGATTAAAGGTTTATTCCTTTTTGCTGGAATATTTCTGTTCTCTTTTTTATTCACGACTATTTTAGAATTTTTTGGAAGATTTAATTCAATAGTTCGTGGGATTCTTTTCTTTGGCTTTATTTTCACAAATATTTATGTCTTAATTAGATATATTTTCATACCCGTTTCTAAATTGTTTTCTTTTGGAAAGCAAATCAATCGTTATCAAGCATCTAAGATCATCGGTAATTTCTTTCCTTCTATTTCAGATCGTTTATTAAATACATTGCAGTTAAATGATAATTTAGAACAAAACGAAGGTAATTTTGAGTTAATTAGAGCAAGTGTTTCACAACGTTCAGCTTCATTAACTGTTGTTCCTTTAACAACTGCAATTGATATTAAAGAGAATCGTAAATATTTGAAATATATTATTCCTTTATTTTTAGTTTTTCTTTCCATTGCTGTTTTCGTTCCGCATTTATTTCAACAGAGTACAGAACGTGTTGTGAATTATTCTAAAGAATTTAAGCCCGTTTCTCCTTTTCAATTTAATCTGTTGAATAAGAATTTACAAATAGAAGAAGGTGACGATTTAGAGGTTAATTTATCGCTTTCTGGTAGCCAATTTCCAGATAAAATATACATTGTTAGTACGCAAGGTAAGTTTTTAATGGAAAAGACTTCTAAAATAGATGCAAAGGCTATTCTTAAAAAGATTAAATCAAATGATCAATTTTACTTTGAAGCCAATTCTTTTCAAAGTGAAGTATTCGCTGTTAATGTGATTAAAAAATCTACCATAGGTAAATTAGAAGCCCGTTTAATCTATCCTTCGTATTTAGGTAAACATCCAGAAACGATTTCTAATTCAGGTGATCTTTCTATTCCTGAAGGAACGATGATTGAATGGAATGTGATTACTAAGAATACTAATAATGTAAAGTTTAGCATTAATAATCTTGAGAAAAATTTTAATTCTGAATCGTTTAGAATCAATCATAAATTCAAAAATGATGCACGAATCAAAATAGAAATGGTTAATTCTCAAAGCAAAAAAGTTGATTCATCTGGCTTTTATATTTCGGTTGCAAAAGATGCCTTCCCTTCTATTCATGTTGAAGAAGTAAAAGATTCTGTTTCTGATGCTATCCGTTTTTTCTCTGGATCAATTGCTGATGATTATGGGTTTTCCTCTCTTAAATTTGTTTATACGATCATTAGTGAAAATGGTAAACGTAAAACTCAAACGTTGCCAGTTACTAAAGTACTTGGTACTGAAATGCCTTTTAATTTTGCTGTCGATTTCAAACACGAGAATGTTAAATTAAAAGATAAGATTGAATATTATTTTATCGTTGGTGACAATGATGGAGTTAATGGTTCTAAATTTTCTAAATCTCAAATGTTTGAATATAAATTACCTTCTCTTGAAGAATTGAATGATAAGCGTGATGAGGATCAACAAGAATCAAAAGAGAATTTAAAAGATATTCTTACCAAAGCGAATGATTTTCAAAAGAAAGTTGATCACTTGAAGAAGGATGTTTTAAACTCTAAATCAAATGATTTTAATAAATTAAATCAAGTTCAACAGTTACAACAAGAACAAGAAAACATTCAAAAATCTTTAGAACAAATATTGAATCAAATTCAAGAAAGTTCTCAGGAAAAAAATCAGTTATCAGAAATTGATAAAGAGTTATTAGAAAAACAAGCTTTGATAGAAGAACTTCTTAAAGAAGTGATGGATGATGAACTTATGGATCTTCTGAAAAAACTTGAAGACTTGATGAAAAACGATTCTAAGGATAAAATTGAAGATAAGTTAGAAGATGTTCAGCAATCATCTGAAGACATGAAAAAACAATTGGATCGTTCTTTAGAAATGCTTAAAAAATTACAAGTGAATGAGAAAATTGATGATATTGAAAAAGAATTAAAAGAACTAGCGAAAGATCAAGAAGACTTAAAAGAACAGACGGAGAATGATAAATTATCTTCTGATAAAGCAAAAGAGAAGCAAGATGAATTAAACAAAAAGTTTGATGAACTCAAACAAGATTTAGAGGAACTCAAAAAGTTAAATGAAGAGTTAAATAAACCTATGAATTTAGGTGATCAAGAAGAAATGAAAAAAGAAATTTCTGAAGAAATGAAAAATGCTTCAGAAAACATTC
>CALPUT020000256.1 GCA_943326825.2 Chryseobacterium gleum
GTTACACAGGCACCAGTTACAGGAACATTATCTGCAGGAGATGCAACGTTATGTTCTGGAACTTCTACTACGGTTAGTTCAACTGTATCTGGAGGTACATGGTCTAGTTCAGATAATGCAATAGCAACAGTAAACGCGTCAACAGGTTTCGTGAATGCAATAGCAGCTGGAACAGCTGTAATGACTTATACAGTTTCAGGAACAGCAGGTTGTACAGGAATAGATGCAACTAAAACTATTGATATTGATGTTACTCAAACTCCAATTACTGGGACATTGACTCCTGTTGGTGCTTCACTTTGTTTAGGTGGTACAACTACAATGTCTTCAAATATTTCAGGAGGAACTTGGGTGTCTGATAATCCATCTATAGCAACCATAGATTTAAATACTGGCTTGGTTACAGCTTTAGCAGTAGGTAGTGCAAATATGACCTATACAGTTAATGGCGTTGGTGCATGTTTAGGTACTAATGCAACGGCATCACAAAGTATAACTATTATATCGTCTCCAACTTCAGGTACTTTAACTGCGTTAGATTCAACTTTATGTCAAGGAAGTACAACGACTGTATCTTCAACATCATTAGGTGGTACTTGGGTAAGTTCAGATTTGGGAGTAGTTACAGTTGATCCAAATTCTGGTTTAGTAACAGCTATTTCTAATGGAACTTCGACATTGACCTATACAGTTTATGGTACAGGTAGTTGTATCGGTTCAAATGCATCTGCAACTATTGATATTTCAGTTTCTCTTGCACCAATTGCAGGTTCTTTATCAGTAGTAGATCCTAATTTATGTGCTGGTTCAACAACAACTGTAAGTTCAAGCGTTTCTGGTGGTTCTTGGACAAGTTCTAATCCTTCTTTTGCAACAGTTAACCTTACAACAGGTTTAGTTACAGCAATCTCAGCTGGAACAGCTGTAATGACTTACACTGTTGCAGGTACTTCATATTGTTTAGGAACGAATGCAACTGCAACAATAAATATTAATGTTACTAATGCTCCTACAACTGGAACATTGACAGCATTAGATTCTTCTTTATGTTCAGGAACAACAACAACTGTTAGTTCAACTATTTCTGGTGGTTCTTGGGTTAGTTCTAATCCTTCAGTAGCTTCAATTGTTTCAAGCACAGGTATTGTTACCGCAGTAAGTGCAGGATCAGCAATTATGACTTACACTGTTAATGGATCGGGAGTGTGCGCAGGAGTTGATGCTTCTGGTACTATTACAATAGATGTTACACAAGCGCCAATTGCAGGAGTAATTTCTGCATTAGATTCAACACTTTGTTCAGGAACGACAACAATTATTTCTTCAACAGTTTCAGGTGGAACTTGGACGAGTTCAAATACATCAGTGGCAACAGTAGACTTAAATACTGGTTTAATAACAGCAGTTTCGGGAGGTTCAACAACGATGACTTATACAGTTAATGGTTCAGGAGCTTGTATAGGTACAAGTGTAAATGGAACTTTAACTATAAATGTTACCACAGCTCCTGATGCAGGAACATTATCTGCCTTTAATGATTCATTATGCTCAGGTTCAACAACAACTGTAAGTTCAACTGTTTTAGGTGGTTCATGGTCGAGTGTAAATAATTCAATAGCTACAGTAGATTTAAGTAATGGTTTAGTAACTGCTATTAGTGCTGGCTCAGTTTTAATTACGTATACAGTTAATGGTACATTAGCATGTATAGGAACGTCAGATTCTAAAACAATTAATATTTCTGTTACTGATTTTCCTTCAGCAGGAGATTTGTCATCTTTAGATTCAAGTTTATGTCAAGGATCAACAACAACAGCTTCTTCAACAGTTGCAGGCGGATTATGGGCCAGCTCAGATAATTCAATTGCAACAATTGATTCAAATACAGGTTTAGTTGCAGCAATCTCAGCTGGAACAGCTGCAATGACATATACAGTTACTGGTTCTGGTGCATGTAGTGCTATGAGTGCTTCAGCAACTTTAGATATTGAAGTATCGGAGGCGCCTCAACCTAATAATTTGTCAATCTTAGATTCTGCTTTATGTAGTGGAACAACTACTTCAGTAAGCTCAAATATTACTGGAGGATTTTGGTCAAGTCTTGATACAACAATTGCAATTGTAAATTCAATTACAGGAGAAATAACAGCTATTAATGGTGGAAATGTATCTGTAGTATCAATTATATACACTATTCTGGGTTCAGGAGCATGTTTAGGATCTGATTTAGTTACTTCTATTGATATTAATGTTACAAATGCTCCAAATTCTGGTTCTTTGCAATTAATAGACTCAACAGTATGTTCTGGAACAACAACATCTGCATATTCTTCAACTAGTGGTGGTGTTTGGTCAACTTCGGATAATACAATTGCAACGATTGATCCAGTTACAGGTTTAGTTTCAGCGATAGCGAATGGATCTGTGTTTTTAACTTACACTGTATCTGGAACAGGTGCTTGTTTGGGAACAGATGATTCAGATTCAATATTATTTAATGTTAATCAGACTCCAATTAATCCTACTGGGAATTTAGATCAATCTTTTTGTAATTCTGATAATCCTACGATATCAAATATAGATGTTACGCCATCAAATGGAATAAATTGGTATGATGCTTCGGATTCAGGTAATCTTTTGTCAAATTCAACAGCATTATCAGATGGCGGGATTTATTATGCTTCTCAAACCATAAATGGATGTGAAAGTATTTTAAGATTGCCAATTACAATTCATTTAAGTTTCGTTTCTATGCAATTAGTAAAAAAGGTAACGCCAAAATGTAATAAAGAAGATGGTGTTATCGAAGTCTTAGGAGTGAATGGAATAGGCTCATATACATACTTGTGGTCAAACGGCTCAAATTCAGCATTGAATAATAATGTTGGATCTGGAATATATTCTGTAATTGTTACTGATTCTATTGGTTGTGAAGTAAGTCAAAGTTTTGATTTAGGATGTACGGAATCTGAAATACCTCAAATTATTACTCCAAATGGAAATGGTAAAAATGAGAATTGGATACTAAATCTTGATGCTAAAGCAAAAGTAGAAATATACAATAGATGGGGTAATTTAGTTTACTCAGCTTCTCCTTACAATGATAATTGGGATGGAAAACCAAATGTTGGTGATGCAACAGGTAAAGATTACTTACCAAGTGGAACTTATTTTTACATTATAAATAAGAATAATGGTGAAAAACCATTATCAGGATATATTGAATTAGTTAGATAATAAAAAGAAATAAAATAAATGATGAAGAATCAATTATATAAATTTGGAATTTCAATAATTGTCACTTTTGTAATCAATTTCAGTTTTGCGCAACAAGATGAACAAAGTAGTATGTATATGTTTAATCCTTTACAGTTTAATCCAGCATACGCTGGTAGTAGAGGAGATTTTAATGTAGTTGGAATAATAAGAAGTCAGTGGGTTGGTATGAATGGTGCCCCTAAGAGTCAATTTGTTTCGTTGAATTCACCATTGAGTATTCGTAATATGTCTTTAGGAATGCATTTATGTAATGATCAGGTTGGTGCAAGAAATAGGACTTCTTTTTACGGTGATTATGCTTATACACTTCGTTTTAAAAGAGGAGGTAATTTAAATTTAGGGATTTCTGGTGGAGGAGACCAATTGGCTGTAGATTTTCAAAAACTTGTAGCAGATGATCCTACAGAATCTGATTATTTGACATCAATTTCACAATTTAATTTTAATGCAGGTGCAGGTTTATACTATTATACAAAACGTTTTTATGCGGGATTAAGTGTGCCAAGATTGCTTCAATCAAAATTATTAAATCAATCAGTTATACTAAGTGATTCTTATATTAAAAGACATGCTTTTATTACTGTCGGTTTTGTTCAACCAATAAATTCAGTAATTGATTTAAAAACAAGCTTTTTAATAAAAGCAATTGAAAATGCGCCGGTAACAGTTGATTTGAATGCAAATTTGTTTTTTTATAAAACCTTTTGGATAGGTGGAATGTATCGATACAATGAATCTATTGGTTTAAATATGGCTTATCAATTAAAAGAGAAATTTATGGTAGGTTATGCTTATGATTTCCCTATTAATGGATTGAATACAATAAAAAATATGGGTTCTCACGAAATAATGTTAAGTTATTCAATCAATGGAAAGAATAAATCATTTGGTTCTCCTCGTTATTTTTAATTTGTAAGAAATTTTTATGAAAGTTATATATACATTGATAGGTTTAGTGTTTTTTACATTAAATTTATTTAGTCAGAATTTAAAAGTAAATCAAGCAGAACATTATTTTAAAAGTTATAGATTTGCGGAAGCTACTCCTATTTATAAAGA
>CALPUT020000257.1 GCA_943326825.2 Chryseobacterium gleum
AAAAGCTGTCTTAGATAAACTAAAGACAGCTTTTTTTTTAAATATAGTAGGTAGAAATACATAGTTCGTAAAAAGATAAATTATCTTACTTTTGTTTTGAGCAACGATTTAATTAATTTAACGTTGTGCTATTAATACTCTATTTACTAAAAAAGTGCGACAATTCTTGCTAAATATTATTGTAATACTTATACTATTTGTTCCTTATTTATCCTATGGACAAGTGGTAATGGTAAATAGCGGGTCTTCTTCAGTGTGCAGTGGTACTTTTTCAGATCAAGGAGGAGCAGGGAATTATTCAGATAACTTAAATCAGACTTTTACTCTTTGTTCTTCTGTGCCCGGATCACATGTTCAAATTGATTTTTCATCATTTGACCTAGAATTAAATCGTGATTTTTTAAAAATTTATAATGGAAGTACAATAGCAGCCCCACTAATCGGAACTTTCACTGGCGCTATAGGTCCAGGCTACGTACAAGGAAATAATGCTTCGGGTTGTTTAACTTTTGTTTTTACTTCTGATGGTTCGGGAAATGCCCAAGGTTGGTTGGCTTCTATAGATTGTGGCTTACCATGTCAAACAGTTATTGCTGATATTACTACTGGTCCTGTAGATGCTGATGGAATTGTTAATGTTTGTCAAGGATCGAATGTTACCTATAATGGTACTGGAATTTTTCCACAAAATAATTTAAATTATGCTCAATCGAATGCAACTTCAACATTTGAATGGACATTTGGGGATGGCACAACAGCAACTGGTCAAACGGTTTCAAATAATTTTACAACTCCAGGAATATACAATGTTGATTTAGTAGTGACTGATGTAAACGGATGTGTTTCTACAAATGATATTAATATATATGTTCAAGTGCCTTCTCAGCCTGATTTTACTGGGACATCTGCAGCCAGTTCAACAATTTGTTTAGGAGATACGAATGTTTTAACAGGAATGGTTGAACCTATTGAAATTGATCTAATTATTCCCCCTGTAGTAGGGCAAAATACAATTCCTGATGCTAATGGGGTTTTAAATATAGGAAATGCAATTTCAGCTTTTAATATTGGACAAACTGTTACGAATGCTAATAACTTACAAAGTGTTTGTATAGATTTAGAACATTCTAATTTAGGCAATTTAGAGATAAAATTATTTTGTCCAAATGGTCAAAGTGTCATTTTGAAATCATTTGCTAGTGGTGGAAATGGAATTTATTTAGGGAATCCAATTGCAAATGCACTAGGTTTAGGTTCGGGATTTGAATATTGTTTTTCGATGACTTGCGCTACATCATTAGTAGGAGGACCAACTGTTCTATCTGGTACTCCTTTAAGTAACTCAATTGCAACTGGAGCATATTTGCCTTCTGGTAATTTTTCAAGTTTAGTAGGTTGTCCTTTAAATGGAAATTGGACAATTCAAGTCAATGATAATACAGCTACAAATGATGGGAATACTTTCCAATGGGCAATAAGTTTTGATCCTGTTATTTATCCAGGGGGATCCCAATTTATTCCAAATATTACCACTTCAGGTTGGGCTTCAGATCCAACAATTGTTAGCTCTGTTGGAGATGAGATAGTTGTTGCACCTACTTCTCCAGGAACAGTATGTTATGATTTTGAAGCAACTGATGAATTTGATTGTCCTTATACAGAACAAGTTTGTTTTACTGTTTTAGCTCCCGGTCAAGGTGGTTGCCCTCAATGTACAATTACAAATTTTACAGCTGTTTCAACAATTGCTCAATGTTCAGATCAATACACGACTACAGGGATAATTGAGTTTACAGAAGCTCCTCGTTCGGGAGATTTAATTGTAAGAGATTGTCAAGGAAATCAGATTATTGTTGATTCATATCCATTTGTTTCTCCAGTTAATTATTCTTTATCCGGAACAAATGCTGATGGTTTGGCATGTAATGTCCAAGCATATTTTTCTAATGATACAACTTGTAAACAAATAATTTCATTTTTATTACTAACTGCATATCCTGGAGATCAAGCTGGAACAGTTACAACAAGTATGACAGGTTCTTCAACTCATCCTTATATATTATGTAACACAGATAGTTTTCAATCTTCTTCTAATAATAATTATAGTATTCCTCTAATCGCTCCAAATGTCGATCCAGGATTAGGTTATTATGTTTACAGATGTCCTCCAACTATTTCGGGGGTAGGTGTTGACCCTACTACTGATCCTTGTTATGTAACATCATTAACCACTAAAGACATAACATTAATTAATAATGGAGGAAGCACAGATGGATTTTTATCTAGTTTAGGATTATTGACTAATAATACATTTTATATTGTACCAATGACTTTTTTATCTGTAAGTAATGAAGTCATTAATTCAACTTGTTATGATTTAGAGTTGGCTCAGACAATGACGGTTCAATATCTAAACCCAATTTCAACGATTATCACTCAAGATTGTTATTTAGGATCTGCATCGATTACTTTAAATGGAGGTTACCCTCAATTTTATGGTGGGAATTATACAGCTTCTAATTTATTGCCTTTAACAGCTAATTTTGTAAATACTTCAACAAATTTAGGTGGTTCGATAGTTATAGAAGGATTGCAGGATAGACAAAACTGGTCATTTACAGTAACAGATGGTAATGGTTGCCCTCAATCAGTTTCTGGAACTTTTTCAGGGCCACAGGATGCTAGTTTTACTTATTCTCAAACTGGCTATTGTTTAACAGCTTCAAATCAATTTCCAATAGTTACAGGTATTTCAGGTGGTACATTTAGTTCAACTGGTGGGATTTCAATAGATGCTTCAACAGGAGAAATTGATATTGCTAATTCAACTCCTGGAAATTATGATATTATTTATAAAACTCCTGCAGCAACCTGTTTTGGTAAAGATACTTTCAACATAACAATTACTTCTTTGCCAGTTGTATCTGCAGGACCAAACCAAACTGTTTGTGAAGGTACTTCAATCATTCTCTATGGAAGTGGTGCTAATACCTATACTTGGGATAATGGTATTATAGATAGTGTTACATTTATTCCGTCTAATGGTTCAACAACATATACTTTAACAGGAACTAATCTTTTTGGATGTAGTGTATCAGATAACGTAGTTGTTAATGTTATAGATGCTCCAATTGTAGAAGCAGGAATTGATCAAGCATTCTGTATTGGGAATTCGACAACTGTCAATGCCTCAAATGTAACAGGATTAACTTTTTCATGGAACAACGCAGTGACTGATGCTGTTTCGTTTACTCCAGCTGTTGGAAGTATTTATTATGTATTGACAGGAGTTGATCCTGCAACTAGTTGTTCAGGAAAAGATTCTATTTTAATAACAGTTTCACCATTACCAATTGTAAATGCTGGTCCAGATAAAGGTGTTTGTGTAAACAACACACTAACCTTAAGTGCGACAGGTGCTTCAACTTATGTTTGGAATGGAGGTATAACGGATGGTGTTCCGTTTATTCCAACACTAGATACAACGTATACTGTTATTGGTACATCTGCACAAGGGTGTGTTAATATTGATTCAGTTCATGTTACTATGTTTACACAATCCGTTTTAGCTGCAGGTCCAGATACAACTATTTGTTCAGGAAATTTAGCTGTATTAAATGCATATAATGGAAATGTATACAATTGGAATAATGGTTTAGGTATTGGTAATCCCTTGAATGTTACTCCTTCTTTTACTACGACTTATGTTGTTTCAGGGTTAGATACAAATGCATGTTTCGGAACTGACACAATGATTGTTTTTGTGAATGATTTACCTATAGTGAATGCAGGACCTAATCAAGCGATTTGTATTGGTAGTTCAACAATGTTAACAGCTACTGGAGCTATTTCATATGTTTGGAATAATGGTATTTCTAATGGGGTTTCATTTACACCAAGTTTAGGTTTTAATAATTACACAGTAACTGGAACCGATGTTAATGGATGTTTTGCAACCGATAATGTTTCAATTTTAGTAAATCCATTACCTATTATTAACGCTGGAACAGATCAGACGGTTTGTTTTGGCTCAATCGTTACATTGTCAGCATCTGGAGCACCAAATCTAACATGGGATAATGGTGTTGTAAACAATATTTCATTTTCACCATCCTTAACTGCAACATATACTGTTACTGGAGTTGATTTAAATGGCTGTCAAAATACAGATCAATTAACTGTTAATGTAAATCAGTTGCCAAACGTAAACGCAGGAACTGATCAAACAGTTTGTTTAGGAACTCAAATAACATTATCAGGGAATGGAGCTATAACATACTCATGGAATAATGGAGCTTCAAATGGAATTCAATTTACACCTGTTTTAGGAACAGTCAC
>CALPUT020000258.1 GCA_943326825.2 Chryseobacterium gleum
TCAAAGACTTTTAAGGTAGAAGTTGAGGCGTCATTTATAGTGTCAAAAGAAGGTAAAATTTCAAATATTAGAGTTACTGGCACAAAAGAAGAATGGATTGTTAAAGAGGTGATAAGAGTTTTTAATTTAATGCCTAAATGGTATCCAGCACTTGATCATATGAGACAAATTGAATCTGTTGTTAGAATTCCTATTTTGATTAAGCATTTAGGAAAGAAATAAGTTGTAATTGATGTTGAATTTATTTATAATTAATTACAACTTACTAAAAACATTAATTATAAAAGATATAAAAAAGAGGAACTCCATTATTACTTCTTAAAATTTGAGCGAAGAAAAGAAGTTTTTAGAAGTCCCTCAATGATTTATTGATTTTTAATTACCACTTGGCATCAGGATATTTATTTGGTAAATATTGCATGTCGCACAAAATGTATCCTAAATTTTCTGAATGCACACCTTCTTTCCCTCCTTTTATTACAAAATCATTTGTTGGAATTACAAAATGAGCAATGTAGAATATTTCACTAATTTTTTGTTTCCAATTCAAATGAACAGAAGCTAAATTTGAACCAATACCTTTGTTGATCATTTCGGTTTCGATTGAATTTTCAATAAAAAATTCATGTGTATATTTCCACAATTTATCAATTGCGAATTGTGTTTTTTGACTTGCTTCAGGTGTACCTTTTCCTAAACGAATCATCCACTCAGAACTTCTTCTTAAATGATATGTTATTTCTTTAATTGATTTTTTAGCTAGTGCAGATAAAAATTTATCTTTACTTTTACAAAGCTCTGAAAAGAAATAATAATTATAAGCATCTGTAAAAAATTGGCGAACCATGATTTGGGCAAAATCTTCATTAGGCTGTTCGACTAAAATTACATTCAAGAATTCATTTTCTTTTCTTCTGTAAGCTAAATCATCACCACATTTTCCTTTACATTCTTGTTTTGCAACTTCTTCTAACACTGATTCAGCTAATCCAATTAAATCCAGAGCAACATTTGTATTTGCTAAATCTTCTTCCAAAAATGGAGCTCTACTGCAATATTCGCTTAAGCGATGACTTAAAATCAACGCATTATCAGCGATTTGAAGATAATATTTTAGTTTCGTTTCCATCTTTTCAAATTACATATGTTTAACTCCTTCTGGCATTTCGTAGAAAGTAGGATGACGGTAAACTTTGTCATTTGATGGATCGAAAAAATAACCTTCTTCATTTGGTGTAACAGAAACGATGTCTTTACTTCTTACAACCCATAAACCACTACCTTCACCTCTTCTTGTATAAGTGTCGCGTGCATTTTCAATTGCCATTTCACTGTCAAATGCATGAATTGCTCCTGCATGTTTAAACGATTGACCTGGTTTACTTTGAATAAATACTTCCCAAAGTTCTCCTTGAGTATCTGTATTGCTCATATTATTAATTTTTTAGTTAATTAAAACTATTTGATAATGGTTATTACCATACTGAAAACTCTCTCCTTCAACTTTATCTTTCATCAATGAGTATATTGGAGCATCTGTTGAAATACCGACATATTGTTTATCCTCTACTTGAAAAGGTATAGTAGCTACTCCAATTACAAAAGTGAATTGATTTGTAGATACAACTGCACCAATTTCTATTTTGTTTTTAAAGTGAAAATCAATTGTTTCTAATTTTGATTTTTCGGCTAATGCTTTTTCTAGCTGAATTAATAAAAGTTCGTCCATTTCTGATGATTCATTTTGATGCGAATAATCTTCTGGATCAATTGTATCATTATGATCTATTTTTACTTGTTCTTTGTTAGAAGTAATTCGTTCTTTTAAATCATTTATAATCTGACTATTAATCGAAAATAAAGTTTCTTTGATTTTTTCTTTGTTCATAAGATATTATTTAGGATTGCTTAATGATGCACTTTCTCTTACCCATGCACCTTCATTGTGATATTTAATATGATGAGCTAGACGTTGTTCGTTACAAGGACCATTTCCATTTACGACTTTCCAAAATTCATCCCAATTGATATCGCTTGTTTGATAATTTTCATCACTTAATTTAACCACATTAGAATCTGGAATTTTTAATCCAATTAATTCTGCTTGAGGAATTGTTTTATTTATGAATTTTTGTCTCAAATGATCATTTGTTTCACGTTTGATTTTCCATTTCATAGCATTGCTTGTTCTAGGAGAATCTGAATCGTGTGGTCCAAACATCATTAAAGCTGGCCACCACCAACGATTTAATGCATCTTGAGCCATTTCTTGTTGATCTTTCGTTCCTTCCATCATTTTCCACATGATTTCATATCCTTGACGTTGGTGAAAAGATTCTTCTTTACAGATTCTTACCATTGCTCTGGAATATGGTCCATATGAAGTTCTTTGTAAAGAAACTTGATTTGTGATTGCAGCTCCATCAACTAACCATCCAATTGCACCCATATCAGCCCAAGTTAATGCTGGATAATTGAAAACAGATGCATATTTTGCTTTTCCTTCATGAAGCCATTGAATGTATTGATCACGGCTAACACCTAATGTTTCAGCAGCACTATATAAATACAAACCATGTCCACCTTCGTCTTGAATTTTAGCTAAAAGAATTTTTTTACTTCTCAACGATGGGGCTCTTGTAATCCAATTCCCTTCAGGTTGCATACCTATTACCTCTGAATGTGCATGTTGAGACATTTGACGAATAAGATGATTTCTATATTCATCTGGCATCCAATCTAATGGTTCGATTTTTTGTTCAGCGTTTATTTTTTTTTCGAATTCAAGTAATAATTCTTCTTGTGAAATCAAACTAGTTTTCATGGTTCTGTATTTTGCTTTAACAAATTCTGTTTAATTATTTTGTTTTTATTTCAAAATAATTAAACGTGATTCATGCAAAATAACGAATTACATAAAGAAATCTGAATGATTGTAATCAAACGGAAAAGTGATTATATCAATTTAAAAATATGATATAAATCATGAAATTAATCCTCGGAATTTTGAAGATTAATTTACAAGAGGTTATTTGTGTATATTAAAATCAAATTGAATTTAACCGAACAATTACAGCGTTTTTTGAATTATTTATTAGAAATCATTAATCTCATGAAGTTCTAAGCTTATTGAATAACGTTTGTTTCTTTGTCGAATCGCTTGTAAGAGAAGAATATTGCACTGATTGCTAAAATAATCATTACTATAAAAGAAAGAATTAAAAATTTCGTTTCTAATGTCCCAGCAATTAGTTCTTTAGTGGATAAAACCACGTTCACAACAGGTATGCAAGCTGTTATTAAGTCTAATTTAATTCCAGGAAAAAAACCAATCATAGCTGGTAGTACCATTACAATGTTTAATGGAGTGATGATGCTTTGTGCTTCCTTAAATGTTTTCGCATAAATAGCAATAGGAATCATTACACCTGCGAAAAAGATCGTTAGAGGGAATAGTAATGCAAACAAAGCAATTATAAAACTCGGACTTAAAATACTATGAATGATTGCTAACAAAGCTTGGTCTTTCACTAATTTAAAAACTTCTATAGATAAGAAAAGACCAACTAATGCACAAGTTGCAGCTAGTAAACCAGACAATACAACAACTCCCATTTTACCAAATAAAATTTGCCAACGTTTCACGGGAGTTGTAAGTAATGTTTCGATGGTTCCTCTTTCTTTCTCTCCTGTAAATAAGTCAATTGCAGGATACATACAGCCGATAAATCCAAATGCTATGAAAATATATGGCAAAATTCCTCCAGCTAATTTTCCAATCATTTCTTTGTCAGAAGCAACATTTACATATGAAGGTAAAATTGGGTTGAGTTCTGATTCTTTAATTTGTAATTCTTGACATCTTTTTCGTTTTGCATTGTTTTGAATAATCGTCAAATATTGCTCCGCTCTATCTTGCATCCCCATTTCTGTTGCGTTAAAATACACCATAATTGGTGCAGCAGTTTTTTCTTTTAGATGTAAGTTGAAATTGCTGTTTACAAAAAGACCAATCTGTAGACTATCTTTTCGAATGTCTCGAATCAATGATAAAGTATCTTTATAAGAGATGATTTCCTTGTCTCCAATTATTTTAGGGATTTCTTTTAACTCTTTTGAAATGGAATTTTCTCCTTCAGAAACAATTCCAATTTTCACTTTTTTTGTTGCCGATTCTTCTGAATAACTTTCAGATACACCAACAAAAAGATTAAGTATTATGGGGAAAATTAATACTGGAATCACAATCATCGTCATAAACGTTCTGCGATCTCTTAA
>CALPUT020000259.1 GCA_943326825.2 Chryseobacterium gleum
AGCAGTTTTATGTCCAACACCAGGAAGTTCTTCTAGTAATTCAAAACTTTCAGGAACTTCTCCACCATGTTGGTTGATGAGAATATGAGATAATTCATAAATAGCTTTCGCTTTTTTAGGAGACAAACCACAAGGACGAATAATTTCTCGAATTTCATCAACTGTTAACTTAATCATATCGAACGGATTGTTTGCACGACTGAACAAACTTGGAGTCACACGATTAACCATAACATCTGTACACTGAGCAGAAAGTAAAACAGCGATCAATAAGGTATAAGAATCCGTATGATCCAATGGAACTGGTGTTTCAGGATACAATTTTTCCAATTCGTCAATGATAAACTTCGCTTTTTCCTTTTTGGTCATACTATCGATAAATCGAATTTCTAATTACAATAATTTCAAAAATTTCTTTGGAGTTTCACTTTCAAAACGAACAACATTTCCTGTTTTAGGGTGTTTAAAAGCCAATACTTTCGCATGTAATCCTAATCTTCCAAGTGAATGATTGATAGCTCCATATTTTTTATCACCAACAACAGGATGTTTTAAATCTTGGAAATGAACACGAATTTGATTTTTCCTTCCTGTTTCAAGATTAACCTCCATCAATGAAACGCCTCTTTTTGAAACAATTGTTTTGTAATGAGTAACAGCTTTCTGACCTTTCGCTGCATTTTGAGAAGAATGAACCAATAAAGAACTTGGACTTTCAATTAAGAAAGAAGTATAAACTCCATGAGGTTTTTCTAATTTCCCTTCTATTAAAGCTAGATAAGTTCTTTCCAAGATATTGTCATTCCAATTTTCCTGTAATTTAACTTTGATTTCCTCACTTTTAGCGAATAACAACAAACCTGAAGTCTCTCTATCTAAACGGTGAACAATAAAAATCTTAGCGTCTTTATTTTTCTTTTTAACATGCTCACTCAAAATTGCGTAAGCTGTTTTTTTAGTTTCTTTATTATTGGCAATTGTTAATAAACCTGCATCTTTATTGATGACAAGAATATCTTTATCTTCAAAAACGATTTCAACACCTGTATATTTTTTTTGTTCAACAGAACCAGATTTTGGACGAATGGAAACTTTTTGTCCTGAAGCTAACGGATGATTAAATTTAGTCTCTACTCTACCATCAACTTCCACCAATTTTTTCTTCAATAATGTTTTAATATTGTCACGACTTTTACCAGGTAAAGTCACCAATAAAAACTTCATTAATTCAGATGTTTCTTTCACTGGATATGAATGAAATTCTGGTTTAACTGCTTTTTTGAAAAAATTCTTTTTTCCTTGAATCATAAAAAATGTATAAGTGAAAGTTTAGAATAACTTTCCTCGTTTTAATAAATATTGTAATAATACAGGATGAAAACCATCATTGATATCTGCAGGCATAAAATCTATTTGAAGATTTGCACATTTCAATTTTAATTCTTGAAAATACGTTCCAACAGCTTCTTTATATTTCTCTTTAATTTCTGCGGGTTGCAATTTCATTCGCTCTCCTGTTTCCATGTCAACAAGCGTGTAAGGACGATTATCTAATTCAAAATCAACCTCCAACTTTTTATCTACAACATGAAATACAATGACTTCATGTTTATTGTGCTTCATGTGTTGTAATGCTTGAAAAAATTCATCTGATTTTGAAGGATCATCCAACAAATCTGAAAAAATAATGATCAAGCTTCGCTTATGGCTCAATTCAGCAATATCGTTTAATGCTTTAATTGAGTTTGTTAAGGTTTTATTCTCTTCAGAATATTCAACTAAATGTTTCTCTAACTCTGCATATAGATATCGTAAATGTGCCGGAGAAGATTTAGCTTGTGTATGCAAATCCAAGTTCTCTGTAAATAAAGATACTCCTACAGCATCACGTTGTTTCTTGAATAATTCAATAAAAGAAGCTGCAGCATAAACAGAAAATTCAAGTTTATTCATTTCTTTTCCTTTCGGAAACAACATAGAACTTGAACAATCAATGACTATTTGACATCTTAAATTGGTCTCTTCTTCGTATTTTTTAGTAAAAACCTTTCCACTTCGGGCATAAAGTTTCCAATCAATATGTCGTGTTGATTCTCCTGAATTATACAATCGATGTTCTGCAAACTCTACTGAAAATCCATGAAAAGGACTTTTATGTAGACCTGTAATAAAACCTTCCACCACTTGTTTTGCAAGTAATTCAAGATTGCCAAAATTGGCTAAATGAAACCGATTAATTGTGCGATTCATGTTTCGAAGTTACAATTTTTTTATCTGTTTTTTTTCAATCAATGTGATAATTCAATCAACTTTTTTTATTCAAACGATGCTTCACAATAATATTAGAAATTACACCTATCAAAATCAATACTATCCCAATTAATACAGCTGTCGTTAATTTCTCTTCAAAAATAAAATAGCCTACTAATAAGGCATAGATCGAACCTATAAATTGAAAAGGTGAAATTGTACTTGCTTCTCCGATTTGAAATGCTTTTGTCATCGCTATTTGAGCAATTTGTGTGAAGACTCCAATAACAAGTAAATACAACCAAGATAATCCATTTGGCATAACAAAATCAAATAAACACCAAATTCCCATAACAGGAATACCTAACATTGGAAAGTAAATGACAATGTTCAATGTATGCTCCGTTTCTTTCGCTTTTAATATCGAATTATAAGCCAAACCTGAAAAGAAAGCTGAAACAACACCAATTCCTAACCAAAACCAAGAAATTTGAACCGTTACATCTTTAACGACTAAATTTGATAATCCCATAATAATTGCACCTAAAAAAGCGAGTATAATAAAAACCCATTGCCATTTCGAGACACTTTCTTTCATTATGAATACAGCTAAAATTACCGTGAAAAGTGGCGCTAAATATTGAACAGTTGAGGCAATTGCCATTGGTAAATGATCGATTGTATAAAAGAATAATGTCAAAGCAATCATTCCAGAAAAACCTCTTATTAATAACCATTTTCGATTATTTCCAAGAACGGATAGTTTATTCTTTTTGATGAAATAGAGACTTATCAAAAATGAAACAATGGAGCGAAAGAAAACTAATTCATGCGTTGGAATTTTTTCTGAAGTAGGAAAAATCAATGAATCTGGTCCTTGACCAAGAATCTTCACAAAAAAATTAACGACTAAAAAACTTAAACCGGAAGCTATTATATAGAATATGGCTTTCCCCATTAAAATTCAATTCCTTTTACACGTTGTCGGAAAAATAAATCAAAATCAAAATTTCGAATGACCGCATTTGGGAAATAATATTGAGCTATCTGAAGATAATTATATCCGTATCGAGCCATTTTCATCGCTCCTTCTTGACATAAACCAACGCCATGTCCAAAACCTCTTCCTCTAACCACAACGTAATTACTGTCCGGGTAACAACTAAAATAAGTTGATTTCAAATCAAATTCTTCTCTAATATCTCGTAAAGGAATTCCTAGTATTGGATTTTGGTAAAAAGCCATCCGTTGAGGTTGTGTAAAGGTATAAACTAAACCTCCGAAAACACTGTCATTGACAGGATAATTAAATTGTTTCACCAAATAATCTTTCCAATCTTCTTGGGGAATTCTTTTCTCCCAAATTGCTTGTTTCGTGTATATACAAAAAGTATCCTTGAAAGTATATAAATATGGTACAGGTGTATTCCAAACTAATTCTGGTTCAGACGTTTGACCTCCACAATTCGCATGAAAATAAGCATCAATCAAAACTCCTTTTTCATCCGTCATTACTATTCCAGTTGTTTGTCGAACTGCAGAATCAATGTTTGGTGTAAAACGCAACATACTGTGATAGGCCTGACAATGAACTTGGTCACACAAATCAAACCCTTCTTTATGATGTTTTGTTTTGTATTTCAGGGCATAAGTTCGACTCATTAACGCTTGAACTTTATAATATTCGATTTCCTTTCCACCTCCACCTTCAGATTCTACAACGCCTCCAAGGTAATTATTCATATCAACCAAATTGACAATGGTTAATCCAGATTTACCTGCAACAACTTCAAAATCATCTTTGTATTTTCGTTCTTTTACAACGGGGTTTTTAGGAGAAAGTACTATTGAAGTATTAGGATAATTTTGAAAAATAGAGATTTTCTTAAATGAGCCAAGTTCAACCGCTCCTTTTTTTAATTTAACGTAACTTCCTGTATCTAAAGAAACTTCTATGAATTCATTTTGAATGATAGAGCCGAAATCATTTGTATCTCCAACTATTGAATAACTTCC
>CALPUT020000260.1 GCA_943326825.2 Chryseobacterium gleum
ATAAATATAGAACTTATTTTATAGAAAGTCAAATTTCTCTCTTTGTAAATTCCCACATAACAACTCCAGCGCAAACAGAAACATTCAAACTATGTTTTGTTCCAAATTGAGGAATTTCAATAATGTAATCTGAATGATCGATTGCTTCTTGATCTACTCCATCCACCTCATTTCCAAATATTAATGCATATTTTCCTTTTGGAAGGTTTGGAACATCTTGTAAAAAAGTTGTTTTTTCAGCTTGTTCGATGCTACAAATTTTAATATTCTCTTTTTTCAATTCTTCGATTAGTTCGATGATATTTGTGCGATGCTCCCACTCTACTGATTCAGTTGCACCTAAAGCTGTTTTTTGAATATCTCTATGTGGTGGTGTGGCAGTGATTCCGCATAAATAGATTTTCTCAACATTAAAAGCATCTGCAGTTCTGAAAAATGAACCGATGTTATTCAAACTTCGAATACTATCTAAAATGACAATTACAGGAAATTTTTCTTGTTGTTTAAATTCCTCTTCAGAAACTCTATCTAATTCCCACAATTTTAATTTCCTGTTCATTTCAATCTATTTTCTCGCGAAGATAATTCATTTTTTCAACTTTCGCTGTTCAAATAAATAAGGAAACGAACGACTTAATTCTTTGAAATCGTTCAATTGTTCTTTTTTGCAAATTGACTTTAAATCTTGAAAATGGGCATAATTTAACTTTTCAATTTTCACCTCCACTTGACCAATTAAATCAATAAGTGAATCAGTATTTTTTTGATTGTTTTCAGACAAGGTATTAAACAATTCTCTTTTTAGAGCATCTTTTCGATCAACCGTTACCCGAGCTTTATTGTGATGTAACTGTATGATTTTATCAAATTCAACGACTTGATGATCATCAAAATGCAACGATTCAATAATGAAATCTCTTGGTCCTTGATCTTTCGGTTTTCCAACAAACATGATCGAAATAACAATTAGACTCAATGTTAAAAGCCCTATGATTATCAGATTCAAAAGCTTAGAGTTTTTTCGTGTTGGCATTTCAATGTTTTAGTCTAAATTAAAGAATATTATTTAATCGGCAATTTATTGAATTTAAAACAGATTGTTTTTTTGAGATTCTTATTTGTATTGAGATTTTAGACCTAGGAAAAAAATAATTTCTGGAGGTTTTAAAACACGTTAAGCAAATTTGTTCAAGAATTATATCAAATCCTTTTTATTCAACATAAAAATGACGAATTGTTAATAATAAAGAGCTTCATTTTGAGCGATTCTCTTAATTTGACGTTAATTTTACCGCTGAAAAAAAAGCAGGAAATTGGCGAAAGAAAAAGTAGTGAAGGAAGTGGCAGAAACTCCTTTAATGAAACAATATAATCAAATCAAAGCGAAACATCCACAAGCAATGTTATTGTTTCGTGTTGGTGATTTCTATGAAACATTTGGTGAAGATGCCATAAAAGCTTCTAAAATTCTAGGTATTACATTGACGAAACGTAAAAATGGCGTTGATGCTTACATTGAATTAGCTGGATTTCCGCACCATTCTGTCGACAATTATTTACCAAAATTAGTTCGCGCTGGACAACGAGTTGCAATTTGCGATCAGTTGGAAGATCCTAAAATGACGAAGACAATTGTGAAAAGAGGTGTGACAGAATTAGTTACTCCTGGTGTTTCATTCAACGATCAAGTTTTAGATCAAAAGAAAAACAACTTCTTGTGCGCCATTCATTTCGATAAAATAGAACATGGTATTTCCTTTTTAGATATTTCTACTGGTGAATTTTTAGTTTCTCAAGGTTCAAATGAATACATCGAAAAACTAATTCAAGGTTTTGAGCCAACTGAAATTTTATTTCAAAAAAATAGATCAAAAGATTACAGCGAACAATTCGGAGAAAAATATTACACTTATCGTTTAGAAGATTGGATTTTTACTCCTGAATTCGCGAATGAATCATTAAATAAACATTTCGAAACAAATTCTTTAAAAGGATTTGGAATTGAAAATATCGGACAAGGAATTATTGCCGCTGGTGCAATTTTACATTATCTATCCGAAACAGAACACAATCAATTAGGTCACATTACGGCTATTTCTCGTATCGAAGAAGAACGTTTTGTGTGGCTAGATCGTTTTACGATTCGTAATTTGGAATTAGTAAGCTCGCCACATGAAAATGCAACAACGTTAATTCATGTTTTAGACAAAACGCTTACTCCAATGGGCGGTCGAATGATGAAACGTTGGATGGTTCTTCCATTAAAAGATGAAAAACCAATCAAAGAGCGTTTAGAAGCAGTTTCATTTTTAAAAGACAATTCTGAATGTTCGGAAGTAGTTTCCGATCATCTTTCTGAAATTGGAGATTTAGAACGTTTAATTTCTAAAGTGGCTGTCGGAAGAGTGAATCCTCGTGAAGTAATGCATTTGAATCGCACGTTGAAACAAATGATGCCAATTCGAGAAGCATTGAAAGGAACAAGTTCGAAATTATTAAAAAGTATTTCAAGTCAATTAAATCCGTGTAAAGAAATCCTTGAAAACATCGCTAAAATGTTGGTGGAAGAGCCTGCTGTTCAAGTAGGAAAAGGAAAAGTAATAGCTGATGGATATCATGGAGAGTTAGATGAACTTCGTGTCATTTCAACAAATGGAAAAGATTACTTGGAAGCTTTACAAGAACGAGAAAGTGAACGAACGGGCATCCCAAGTTTAAAAGTATCTTTCAATAATGTTTTTGGTTATTATTTAGAAGTTCGAAATACACATAAAGATAAAGTTCCTGAAGAATGGATTCGTAAACAAACACTTGTTAGCGCTGAACGATACATTACTCCAGAACTAAAAGAATACGAAACAAAGATTTTAGGTGCTGAAGATAAAATTTATCAAATTGAATCGCGCCTTTTCCAAGAATTAGTGCAATCAATGACGGCTCATATTCAGTCTATTCAAATGAATGCCTTATTGGTCGCTCAATTGGATTGCTTGGTTTCGTTTGCAAAAACAGCTTTAGATAATAATTACGTTCTTCCAAACATCAATAGTTCATTGATTATTGATATCAAAGATGGTCGTCATCCTGTGATTGAAAAACAATTAAAAACGGGAGATCAATACATTTCAAACGATGTTTATTTAGATAGTGATTCTCAACAAATCATTATGATTACGGGGCCAAACATGTCTGGTAAAAGTGCTATTTTAAGACAAACAGCATTGATTTGTTTAATGGCACAAATGGGTTCTTTCGTTCCTGCTAGAGAAGCAAATCTTGGTTTAGTCGATAAGGTTTTCACACGTGTCGGTGCTTCTGACAATATTTCTTCAGGTGAATCAACTTTCATGGTGGAAATGAATGAAACTTCAAGTATCTTAAATAATCTTTCGGAAAGAAGTTTGGTATTATTGGATGAAATCGGTCGTGGAACTAGTACTTATGATGGAATTTCAATCGCATGGGCAATCGCGGAGTACATTCATCAGCATCCGAAAGCGAAAGCTAAAACACTTTTCGCGACGCATTACCACGAATTAAATGAAATGACCAAACAATTTGAACGTATCAAAAACTTCAATGTTCAGGTAAAAGAAATTGGTCACAAAATATTATTCTTGCGAAAATTAATTGAAGGTGGTTCAGAACACTCATTCGGTATTCATGTTGCAAAACTAGCTGGAATGCCGAGTCAAGTGGTGTTAAGAGCGTCAAAAATGCTGGAGCAATTAGAAGCATCTCATGACATGGGAAAAGGAAAAGAAGCTGGAAAAGCAAAAGTGAAAGCAGCAGTTGAAAATTCAAACATGCAATTAAGTTTCTTTCAATTGAACGACCCAGTGCTAGAACAGATCCATGAGCAATTAATTTCGATCGATATAAATACTTTAACACCTGTTGAAGCTTTAATGAAGTTAAACGAAATCAAGAAGTTAACTGGCGGATAAAAAATAATTAAATTTATTTTAAGAAAATCCATTGTCAAAATAAAAAAAGTTCTTAAATTTGCACACCGTTACAAAACGATGTAACGCTGAATTTGATAGCTGACTTGTGAAAACAAGAATATTATAAGCGAGAGTAGCTCAGTTGGTAGAGCACGACCTTGCCAAGGTCGGGGTCGCGAGTTCGAATCTCGTCTCCCGCTCTTTTAAGAAGTCCGCTCGGGTGGTGGAATTGGTAGACACGCCGGACTTAAAATCCTGTGCCTGTATGGGCGTGCGGGTTCAAGTCCCGCCCCGAGTACAAAACAAAAAGGGAAGCAG
>CALPUT020000261.1 GCA_943326825.2 Chryseobacterium gleum
TGCGCCCTACGGGGTTGTTCTGATGGGGATGTTGTTGGTTTTTAAATATTTTTTTAAATCGGGGATTGAAATTTCACCAAAATGAAAAACACTTGCTGCCAACGCTGCGCTTACATTTGTTTCTTCGAACACTTCTCTAAAATGCTCTTTTGATCCTGCCCCACCTGATGCTATTACTGGAATATTTAATTCTTGAACAATCTCTTTTAAAATACTTTTCTCAAAACCATTTTTTGTTCCATCACTGTTCATTGATGTCAGTAATATTTCACCTGCTCCTAATGCTTCTACTTTTTTGGCCCAATCTATCGTTTTTAAATCAGTTTCAATCCTTCCACCACTAACAAAAACCTTCCATTCTCCATTGACAAATTTTGTGTCAATTGCCACAACAACACATTGGCTCCCAAATTGACTTGCAATCTCCTGAATTAATTCGGGCCTTTTTACAGCTGATGAATTTAAACTCACTTTATCTGCTCCTCTCTGAATCAGGGTTGCTGCTTCTTCCAATGAATTAATCCCACCACCAACTGTAAATGGAATATTTATCTCTTTTGAAATTAACTCCACTAGATCTGAAAGCGTTTTTCTCTTTTCAATCGTCGCAGTAATATCTAAAAACACTAATTCATCAGCTCCTTCATCAGCATATCTTTTCGCTAATTCAACTGGCGAACCGGCATCTATCAATCCTTCAAAATTGACTCCTTTTACTGTTCTACCGTCTTTTATATCTAGACATGGTATTATTCTTTTTTTTAACATAATCAGAAATTAGATTTTTAGAAATTAGAAAATAGACTTTAAATCATTCAATTTAATTCTTCCTTCATAGATTGCTTTTCCTAGAATTGCGGCTTCGCAGCCTATTTCTTTTAACAAGATTAAATCATCTAAACAAGAAACTCCTCCACTTGCAATCAATTTCACATTCGATTTTGAGATGATTTCTTTGTATAATTCATTCGACGCACCTTCTAACATTCCATCTTTTGAAATATCGGTACATATAACGAACTGAATTCCTTTTTCTTCGTAGGTTTTTATAAAATCAACTACATCTAATTCTGAATAATTCAACCAACCGTGCGTTCCAATTTTACGATCTTTACAATCTGCTCCTAAAATTATTTTAGAAGGCCCAAATTCTTCTAGCCATCCCGCCACTATTTCTGGTTGATCTACCGCTATACTTCCTGCTGTTATTTGAGTCGCTCCATTTTCAAACGCAATTTTTAAATCTTCATCTCTTTTTAAGCCTCCACCAAAATCAATTTTAAGTTTTGTTTTGGATGCTATTTCATTCAAGATTTTATAATTGACAATTTGCTTAGACTTTGCTCCATCTAAATCTACTAAATGTAAATACTCAATTCCATTTGCTTCAAACTCCTTAGCAACTTCTATAGGGTTTTCATTGTATATTATTTTCGTGGAATAGTCTCCTTTGGATAAACGGACACATTTCCCTTCGATGATGTCTATTGCTGGTATTATTCTCATTTTGTTTTATTTTTTTCTTTTTGAACCATAAAAGACATTAAAGGTCATAAAAGTTTTTTTTTGACGAATTTTGTTAAAACAGGATATTCACAAATCGTTTTAATCTTTCAAATTTCTAAAAAGCTCATTAACTAATGTTTTTTGACCTTGTTTATACAAATTTGAACACTTAAAATTTAACAACATACCGATTGGCATTTTTAACAATTTCATGTATGTCAATAATTGTGCTTCGTGTATTGATATTAAAGACTCTACTGTTTTTAATTCTAGCACTAATGTTTCTTCAATTACTAAATCACATCTCAAATCTGCATCTATATATTCATTCTTATACCTAATCGGAATTTTCAACTCAGTTTCAAACCGATATCCATTTTGTTTTAACTCATAAATCAAACATCTCTGATAAACACTTTCTAACAATCCTGGACCTAATTCTTTATGAACCTCAATAGCCAAACCATTAACTTCATACACAAGGTTTTTGATTTCTTTTTTTGATAACAACATTTCCTATTTAATTTAAATGATTACTTTAATTTAATCAAAAACATCATTATCTCTTCTATTTAATTTATTCTTTTATGCACTTTTATGTCTATTATGGTTTATTTACTATTCAAAAATTTTCTCAATATTTCCTCTCCTATTTTTCCGGATTTTTCTGGGTGAAATTGAACTCCGTAGAAATTATCTTTTTGTAAAGCAGCACTGAAATTTAATATGTAATTGCATGTTGCTGTTGTCTCTTCGCAAACTTCTGCATAATAACTATGCACGAAATAAACATCTTCATTCTCATTTTCTTTTCCATTCTGAACGATTGTATTCCATCCCATTTGTGGCACTAAATCCAACGGTGGAAACTTCTTTACTTTCGTATTAAAAATCCCTAAACACTCAACATTACCTTCTTCAGAATAATCACACATGAGTTGCATCCCTAAGCAAATTCCTAAAAAAGGTTGTTTCAAGTTTTTTATCACCTCATCTAAACCTTTTTCTTTTAAATAGGCCATCGCGGAACTTGCTTCTCCAACACCAGGAAATATTACTTTATCTGCTTTTTGAAGTTCTTCACTGTTATCTGTTACAATACATTCAAACCCTAATCGTTCAATTGCATTTTTCACCGATGTCACATTGCCTGCATTGTATTTTACTATTGCGATCATAAACTTCCCTTTGTACTTGGTATCGAAAAATCACCTGTTTTCTTTACTGCCATTTTTATTGCTTTTGCAAACGCTTTGAAAATCCCTTCAATTTTGTGGTGCTCATTTTCACCTTCCGCTTTGATGTTTAAATTACATTTCGCTGCATCACTAAACGATTTAAAAAAGTGCATAAACATCTCTGAAGGCATTTCTCCTATCATTTCTCTTTTAAATTCAGCTTCCCAAACTAACCATGGTCGTCCTCCAAAATCAATTGCTACTTGTGCTAAACAATCATCCATCGGTAATAAAAATCCATATCTCTCAATTCCTTTCTTACTTCCCAAGGCTTCATTAAAAGCTGTTCCAAGCGTTATTGCCACATCTTCAATTGTGTGGTGTTCATCTATTTCTAAATCTCCTTTTACTTCTACACTTAAATCTAAAAGTCCATGTTTTGCAATTTGCTCTAACATGTGATCAAAAAACCCAAGTCCCGTAGATAAGTTATTTTTACCTGATCCATCTAGATTTAAATCAACTTTAATTTTCGTTTCATTGGTGTTTCTAACAACGGAAGATGTTCTAGGAATCGCCGTTAAATAATTGTAAATCTCATTCCATTTAGTTGAAGAAAAGCTTGGATTCACATCTTCAACATCAGGCCCCATATAGATTGATTTGGAACCTAGATTTTCGGCCAACTGAACATCTGTTTTGCGATCACCGATCACATAGGAATTAGCTAAATCATAATCACCGTAAATATACTTTCCTAACATTCCAACTCCTGGTTTTCGTGTCGGTAAATTTTCTTTAGGGAAACTTCTATCAATTAAAATATCATTAAAAATTACACCTTCATTTTTAAACGCTTGAAGCATTTTATTTTGAGCAGGCCAAAAGGTTTCTTCTGGAAAAGAAGCTGTTCCTAGCCCATCTTGGTTTGTAATTAATACTATTTCAAAATCACATTCCTTTACAATTTTACTCAGATATTGAAATACTTGTGGATAATATTCTAATTTTTCTAAGCTATCTACTTGAAAATCGACAGGTGGTTCGATAATTAATGTCCCATCTCGATCTATGAATAATACTTTTTTCATTTTTTTAATTAGATTTTTAGAAATTAGATATTAGACAATAGACTAATTTCTTGAATTAATTTTTCGTTTTCTTCTTTTGTTCCGATTGAAATTCGAACAGTGTTTTTCATGACTGAGTTTCTATTTCTCGTGATAATTTTTCGTTCAATTAAATCAGAATATATTGCATTTCCATCTTGGAATTCTATCAATACAAAATTGGCATCCGAAGGATAAATTTTAACAATACTTTTCAAGTTTTTCAATGCCTCAATTAACTTAGTTCTTTCTTCTAAAATTAATGAAATTTCTGCTTGTTGCTGTTGTCTGTTTTTTAAAGCTTCTAATGCACATTCTTGATTCAACTTACTTACATTGTAAGGTGGTTTCACTTTGTTGTAATAAGAAATAATCTCTTCATTTGAATAAGCTATTCCTACTCTTACAGCTGCTAATCCCCATGCTTTGCTGAATGTTTGAGAAATAATTAAATTCGGAAA
>CALPUT020000262.1 GCA_943326825.2 Chryseobacterium gleum
TATCTTTTCCAGTTTTTAAATCTCTTATAACAATATCGTTTTTTCCTGCTTCATGACCTTCCTCCGCCATACTTTGCCAAGCTAAATATTGACCATTAGGAGAAAAAGAAGGATTTTGATCATAACCTTGGTAACCATCAGTTAATAATCTTGTTTGTTTTGTAGATATTGAATATTCATATAATTGAGAATTCGTACTCAATGCAAATTCTTTTCCTAACTTCTTTTTAGAAGTGTATATAATTGACTTACAATCATTTGAGTAAGAAAATTGCTCAACACCTCCATGTGGCGGTAAAACTCCATCGTATAATTCACCTTTTAATAGATCTATACCCTCACTCGAAACAGTATTATTAGAAAGTGTATAAACAACTAAATGTCTTTTTTTGAAATCTTGGTACTTATCCCAATGTCTGTAAAGTAAATCTTCTTCTACTCTAGCATTAGCCAATGGTAAATCTGGGTATTTATCTTGAATAGTTGGCAACATTTTAATGGCTTGAATCAAGACAAAAGAAGTTTCATCAGACGCTAATTTAAACCCTTCTATTTCAATACCTTTAAAATTAGAGATTTGTGTTTTAGAAGCCCCATCAAAATTCATTCTCCAAACTTGAATACCCTCTTTTTCTGAAGATAAAAACCAAATTGTATTGTTTTTCCCCCATTGAGCTTCCATTTCAGAAAAAGGAGTTGATGTTATTTGCGTTGATTTATTTTTCTTTAAATCATAAATAAACAAGTCATTATTACTCTTATTTAAAACGACATCATAAGCTCGAACTTCATATAAAATATACCTTCCATCTGGAGAAACTGTACCTCCTGATAAACGTTTTAATTTCCATAACAAATCTGGTGTAAGTACATTTTGTGACATTCCTATAAAGGAAACAAATAGTACTACTAAAAGAAATAAACCTCTCATAACTTCAACTCTAGTATAAAACGTGAAGTTAAATAAAGTTTATGAGTTATTATATCTTGAAATTGAAATATTCTAAAATCCTTTTTGATTTAAAATCTCAGCCATTTCTTGTTGTAATTTTTGTGCTTCAATTTTAGCTTTTTCAGCAAAATCAAGTCCTTGAGAAGCATAAATTATTCCTCTTGAAGAATTAATTAATAAGCCACAATCTTTGTTCCAACCGTAATTTACAACATCTTCCAAAGAACCACCTTGAGCACCGACACCTGGTACTAAGAAAAAATGGTTCGGTACAATTTTACGGACTTCACCAATATCAGAACTTCTTGTTGCACCAACAACATACATCAAGTTTTCATCCGTTCCCCATTCTGCTGATTTTTTCAAAACAGATTTAAATAATTTTTCTCCATTTTGATCTTGGATCATCTGGAAATCTAATGCCCCTTTGTTTGAAGTTAAGGCCAATAAAATTACCCATTTGTTGTCAAACTCTAAAAACGGCTTCACGCTATCTTCTCCCATGTATGGAGCAACTGTTACTGAATCACATGGTAAGTATTCGAAAAATGTTTTCGCATAATAAGTAGAAGTATTTCCAATATCTCCACGTTTTGCATCAGCAATAGTAAAGATGTTTTTTGGAATGTATTCTAATGTTTTACGCAAAGACTCCCAACCTTTTGGTCCATAGCATTCATAAAAAGCAATATTCGGTTTATAGGCTACACAAAAATCTTTTGTTGCGTCAATGATTGCTTTATTGAACTCAAAAATAGGATCTTCTGTATCTAATAAATGTGCTGGAATTTTTGATAAATCTGTATCCAATCCTACACATAAAAAAGATTGCTTAATTCTAATTTGTTCAATAAGTTCTTGACGTGTCATCTTCTATTTTTTTACAAAAGTACTATTTTTTTTCAATGATAGTTGGCTTAGTGGAGTCGAAGTCAACGATTGATTTTAAGTTTATTCAGTTGAAAAAAGTATTAATTTTTCCAGTATACCGGAAAAATAAGTAGTAAAATTTCCATTACAAAATGTCTGTTAATAAAAAAGGGAGCTAAAAAACTCCCTAAATATACTAAAATCAATAATTTAAGCTTGATTTTCCTCTCCCTTCATCTTTTCAGCATTTTCAGCCATTTTTAAAGCGTCAATCATATCTTGAATGTCACCATTCATAAAAGCACTTAAATTGTAAATTGTTTTACCAATTCTATGATCTGTAATACGACCTTGAGGATAATTGTATGTTCTAATTTTAGCAGAACGGTCACCTGTAGAAACCAATGTTTTACGTTGTGCAGCTCTGATTTCGTGAACTCTATCTAATTCCGCTTGATACAAACGTGAACGTAATACAGTAATTGCTTGTGCTAAATTTTTATGTTGCGAACGACCATCTTGACATTCAACAACAGTTCCTGTTGGAATGTGTGTTAAACGAATTGCTGATTCGGTTTTATTAATGTGCTGTCCACCTGCACCTGATGCTCTAAAGGTATCTTTACGAACATCGTTCATATCTAAGTGAAAATCGACTTCTTCTGCTTCTGGTAAAACAGCAACAGTAATTGCTGAAGTATGCACACGACCTTGAGATTCTGTTTCAGGAACTCGTTGTACACGGTGAACACCTGATTCAAATTTCAACATTCCATACAAACCTTCACCTTCAATGTTCATTGAGATCTCTTTGTATCCTTTAGTTGTTCCTTCAGAAGAGTTGATGATTTCATATTTCCAACCAATTTCTTTGAAAAACATTGTGTACATACGGAAAATATCTTCTACGAAAATACACGCTTCATCTCCTCCAGTTCCTGCACGTAACTCCATAATGGCGTTTTTATCATCTTCAGGATCTTTCGGGATTAACAACATTTTGATACGCTCCTCTAATTCAGGACGTTTTTGCTCTAAATCGTTGATTTCCATTTTTGCCATTTCACGCATTTCTTGGTCTTCTTCAATTTCTAACAGTTCTTTCGAACTTCTAATGTTGTCAAAAATGTTTTTATATTCTTTATAGGCAATAACTACTTCTTCTAAGTCGCGGTATTCTTTGCTTAACTTCACATAACGATCCATGTCAGAAATAATATCTGGATCGACTATCAAAGTTCCCACTTCAATAAAACGGTAATTAATTGCTTCTAATTTTTTTAGTAAATCTTCCATTTTTCAGATTTTAGATTTTTAGAAGTTAGACATTAGACTTTTGTCCTACTACTTTAAATCTATGCATTATTTTAATAAGTCTATAATCTAATATCTAAGTGTCTTTTATCTTACGATTAATATTCGAAAGTACCGTATTCAGATTGAATCGTTAATTTTTTTCCTTCGTTTTTCTCTACTCTTCCAACAATTTGAGCATCGATATTGAATGATTTTGAGATTTCAATGATTGACTGAGCAACTTCTTGAGGCACATATACTTCCATTCTATGTCCCATGTTGAATACTTTGTACATTTCCTTCCAATCCGTTTTAGATTCTTCTTGAATCAATTTAAAAAGTGGAGGAATTGGAAATAAATTATCTTTAATTACATGAACATCATTTACAAAATGCAACACTTTCGTTTGTGCTCCACCACTGCAATGAACCATTCCATGAATGTCTTTTCTATGATTATCTAAAATTTGTTTGATAACAGGTGCGTAAGTTCTTGTTGGTGATAATACCAATTTACCAGCATTTATCGGAGAGCCTTCAACCTCATCTGTTAATTTTTTTGAACCAGAATAAACCAAATCAGCAGGTACGCTTGCGTCGAAACTTTCAGGAAATTCTGTTGCTAATTCTTTTGAGAAAACGTCGTGTCTTGCAGAAGTTAAACCGTTACTTCCCATTCCACCGTTGTATTCAGTTTCGTATGTTGCTTGACCGAAAGAAGCCAAACCAACAATTACGTCACCATCTTGAATTGTATGATTTGAAACAACATCTTCGCGTTTCATTCTACAAACAACAGTTGAATCTACAATGATTGTACGAACTAAATCACCAACATCAGCAGTTTCACCACCTGTAGAATGAATTCCAATTCCTTGATTTCTTAATTCAGTCAACAATTCTTCCGTTCCATTGATGATTTCAGAGATAACTTCACCAGTTACTAAATTTTTGTTTCGACCAATTGTTGATGATAATAAAATATTATCTGTTGCACCAACACACAATAAATCATCAATATTCATGATCAATGCATCTTGTGCAATCCCTTTCCAAACTGAAATATCACCTGTTTTTTTCCAATACATATAAGCCAAAGATGACTTAGTACCAGCACCATCA
>CALPUT020000263.1 GCA_943326825.2 Chryseobacterium gleum
AGTCACAGATTTCAATTTAATTTTCACAGATAAAATTGAAGGAAACGTTGATTCTTTAGATCTTCCTGAAAATGCTGACTTAGCAATTACAAATGAATTTAATTACGATTATAAAGCAGTCTATTTATTAGAAGGTCATTTGTTAATCAATAATAAATACGAATTACATCCAAACGATTTTGTGATTCTTTCTGAAATTAATGAAAATGAAGAAGCGACAATTAAGGGTTTGTCAAAATCTTTGGTTGTTGAGGTCAATGTTAGAAAAAGATAATTTTTGGACTTCGACACCGCTCAGTCCGCAGATTTTGGATTTTGAATTATTGACCACTTATAAGATGAATAAACTAAACCAAGAAGTTACTCGTTTTTTAATTGAATTGAATCATCCTTTCATTTAAGAGATTAATGAATTGAGAATGATAATTTTAAGTTCCGAGTAAGAAATCGTTGAAAATATTAAATGGAATGGACAATGTTATTCATTAAATAACCAAGACTTTTTACGATGAGAATTAATCCACCTAAAAAAATACAGTTAATATTTCATAGAGGTGCAAAAAAACTGCAACAACCAGAAAATAAATTGATTCAAGACGCTTCTAATCTTTTAGTTTAGAAAGAAAATGATCGAGCGATTGCAACTTTTAATTACTTGAGTGAAATTAAATCAGATAAAAATACAGTAATCAATCTTGTTAAAAATTGGATTGAAAATCTTTAATAATTAACTTTTCAACCTAAAATCATGCCCAGAAGGATTTTCGAAAATTCGTAATTCAAATAAATGGGTGATTGCGAAAATGTGATCAAAAATATCCGCTACGATTGCTTCGTAAGGTTCGAATTCTTTTATAGTTGTGAAGCAATAAACTTCAATCGGAACACCTGTTTCTTTCGCTTCCAATTGACGAATCATGATGGTCATTTCCTTATTGATATGAGGATTGTTTCGGATGTAAAACTCAATATATCTTCTAAATAAACCAATATTCGTTTGACGACGACCATTTAATTCATCACCATCTTTAAAACCAAATTCTGTATTGTATTTTTCAATTTCTTGCTCTCTCTCAATAATAAATTCTTTGATAATTTTGACTTTTTTCATACGTTCCAAAAGTTCGTGTGAAGCAAATGAAACTGAATCAATTTGCAAGTTGATTGATCGTTTGATTCTTCTACCATCCGATTCTTTCATTCCTCGCCAATTTTTAAAAGAATCTGAAATGAATGAATAGGTTGGAATTGAACTGATTGTTTTGTCAAAATTTCGAATTTTCACCGACGAAACGTTGATTTCAATAACATCTCCATCAGCTCCATATTTATCCATTGTAATCCAATCACCGATTCGAACCATGTCATTTGAAGACAATTGTAAACTACTGATGAAACCAAGAATTGTATCTTTAAATACCAACGCAACAATGGCGGTCATTGCACCCAATGAAGTCACAAAAAACATTGGTGTTTGATCTGTCAAAACAGATAACATCATAATAATAAAAATACTAGTAGACGTTATCTTAGCAATCTGAAAATACGATTGAATTGGTTTGTCTTGATAACGAATATTTTCTTGAACTATATCTCTAAAAGCACTAAGACAACGATTCACCGAAATCATAATCACAAACACAATTAGCAGATTTGCGAAACGTAAACAATAGGAATTTATCAATGGATATTGATAGAATACAATAGATAAAAAATACTCCATCAATAACAATGGAACTAAATTCGCTAAAGATCTGAAAACCTTATATTTCACAAAATAATCATCCCATGTAATGGTTGTTTTGTCAACAAAAGCAACTACTAATTTGGCTAATCCAAATCTAGAAATCAACCATAATAAGTAAACAGTAACAATTAAACAAACAAATAATCCAATTGCCCAAAAAGGGGAATGATTTTCGTATTTAATTTCATCAAATATTCTTCCATTTTCATTTTGAATAAAATATAAACTTCTAATCCAATTGATGATTGATTCTTTCATTTTGTTAATTTTAAACAAAAATACAATTTTGAAGAAACAAACAATCTATTTATTTGGTTGGATTACATTAGTTGTATTTCCTTTGCCCACATTCTTGGTTTTAGGTTATTTAGAAAACAAAACTTTCCATGAAATAATAGATTTAAAAACTATAAATTCCGCCTATTCTCTAATTGGATTGGAATTCGGAATTATTTATGCGTTTCTTGCAATACTTTTATTGCGTGCACCCGTTTTTGATAAATTACCCAATCGAATCGAGCCTATGATTCGTGAAATGAAATTATCATTTATTGATATGATTTTTTTATCGTTATGTGCAGGAATAGGTTAAGAATTATTATTTAGAGTTGGAGTACAATATTATTTAGGTCCTTGGATAACATCTTTTCTATTTGTTGCTATTCATGGTTATTTCAACCCTTTCAATTGGCGAAAATCGCTTTATGGTGTAATCGTTTTTCCATTTATCTTATTGATTTCATTTGCTTATGAAATATTTGGATTGTGGTTTTGTATCGCAGCACATTTTTCATATGATCTTGTGCTTTTTTTAGCAATTGGATTTGATGATGAAGAATAATTTTTAAAAATATAATTTAGAATATATATATAATAGTTGGAATTAGTTTTGGACAGATAAATAAAATAAAAACCTACAAAACCAAAAATACCAGTAAACACGAGTTTACTGGTATGTAATATTTAATTATTCTTACTTTAAATCTGTAACGTCTATTTAGGACTAGTCAATTTTTCAAAATTAATTGTGAGCTGCAGTTTCTGTAGAGCCTACTTCCACTCTACCTGGATAAACTTTTAAAGCTTCGCCTAAACAAATTACAGCTTTACGTAATGAATCTTGATTTAAAACATAAGCAATACGTGCTTCTTGCGTTCCTGCATCTTTAGAAGAATAGAAACCGTTCGCTGGTGCCATCATTACTGTTTGACCTTCAAATTCGAAATCTTCTAATAACCATTGACAAAATTTCTCAGCATTATCAACTGGGAATTTAGCAACACAATAGAAAGCTCCACTTGGTTTTGGACAAAATACTCCAGGGATACTATTTAATCCATCCACCATAATATTTCTTCTTTCTACATATTCAGCAACAACATTATCGAAATAAGATTGTGGTGTATTTAAAGCTGCTTCTGAAGCAATTTGATCAATTGTTGGAGGAGATAAACGCGCTTGACCGAATTTCAATGCTGCAGCCATTACCTCTTTGTTTTTTGTAATTAAAGCTCCGATTCTTGCTCCACACATAGAATAACGTTTAGAAACAGAATCAATCATAATTACATTATCTTCAATTCCTTCTAAATTCATTACTGAGAATGGGACTGCTCCATCATAACAAAACTCACGGTATACTTCATCAGCAAATAAGAATAAATCGTGTTTTTTAACGATGTCTCTCAATTGCTCTAATTCACTTTTTGAGTATAAATAACCTGTAGGATTTCCTGGGTTACAAATAACAATTGCTTTTGTTTTAGAAGTGATTTTTTTCTCAATTTCTTCAACTGGAGGTAAAGCAAAACCTGTTTCAATATAAGAAGTTACTGGAACAACATTCACACCAGCTGTTACAGCGAAACCATTATAATTAGCATAAAAAGGTTCAGGGATAATAATTTCATCACCTAAATCACATGTTGTCATGAAACCAAAAATTAATGCTTCAGAACCACCAGTTGTGATTAAGATATCTTCTGCATTTACATTGATACCTGTTTTTTGGTAATAAGCCGCTAAATTTGTTCTATACGATTCAAAACCTGCAGAGTGACTATATTCAATCACTTTACGATCCATATTTTTAATAGCATTCAATGCTACTTCTGGCGTTTCAATATCAGGTTGACCAATATTTAAATGGTAAACAATTTTACCTTGTTTTTTAGCTGTTTCCGCATAAGGCACCAATTTACGAATTGGTGAAGCAGGCATATCATTCGCTTTTGTAGAAATTTTTGGCATATTTTCTTAATTTTACAGCAAATTTAAAGAGAAAGTTGCAATTCTCTTAATGTATTTTAAGTTCTTTTTAAAAATTATCATGAAATTTCAATTTTTAACAATTTTAATCTGCTTTTCCTTCATAATTGGTTGTAATAATTCATCTAAAAAAGAAACTGTTACAATATCAAACAATCAAAAAAAATCAAATATTCCGAAACCAATAATCAAAAATATATCAAAAAAGAAATTGAAA
>CALPUT020000264.1 GCA_943326825.2 Chryseobacterium gleum
AAATTGAAGTTTCCGAAAAGACAAATTTAATTATTAAAGGAAATGAAAAAGAAGCAATTATTGCGCCTAAAGAAACATAATTACCTATTATAAAAACTATTAAAAAAATTCCTAAACAAATTGAAGCAGCCAAAGGATGAATTCCAAAAATCACTCCTAATGAAGTTGCAACACCTTTTCCTCCATTGAAATTTGCAAAAATTGGAAATACATGACCTAATACTACCAAAATAGCTGATACAATTTGAATTTGAATCAAAAGATCAAAGTCTAGTGTTGAAAATAAAAAAATAAATGGCAAATAAACAGCTAAAAAACCTTTGATAACATCAATGGAAAGAACAATTATACCAGGTTTTTTTCCTAATACTCTGAATGTATTAGTTGCACCAGCATTTTTGCTACCATGCTCTCGAACATCAATATTATACCAATATTTGCCTATCCAAACTGCTGTAGGAATCGATCCAAATATATAAGCAATACAACCAAATAGTAAAAAATTCATTTTATTCCCCTCCAAATAATCTTAAAAACTTACTCAAGTAAATACGTTGAGTACTCATTTCATATTTATAATTTTTAGCTTTTCTCTTATCTTCTTTTATTCCGTTAACAGATGCTTCAAGTTCAGAATCACCAGTAATTACTTTTAGTGTTCCATCTTTTTTCTCCATTGAATAATCGAAATAGTAATCTCTTCCTCCAGGAATATTAATATATAAACCAAATTTATCCCCTCCATTTCCAGAATAAATTTGTTGAAAAAATGCTTTCAAAGGTACAACTTTCATAACTGTCTTTTCATACATATTTAATAAAACTGCTTCGTCACCATTTGAAATAATACCCTTTTCTTGCATTTTAGAATCATCGTAAGATGATAATTTTACACCAGTTATAGTTATTGTAGCTTCTAATTCTGAAGGTAATTTTGAAACTTCGCCTTTTAAAGTGTAATCAGATTTAATTTTATCTGCAGTTTTTCGATCTGTCCATTGAACAAGCGCTTCTTCTAAAGTTGTATTACTCAATTCCATAGGTTTCAATCCTTCTACAGCATTTATTTTCGTTGCAATTGATTCCATTAAACCTTTGTCAAAAGGAAAGAAATAGCGAATTGTTGCGTTAATAGATGTTTTCGTTGTTCGCTGATCATAATTAACATAACCTACTGCATCAATTTTTGGAGCATCACCGAAATCCATTCCAAAATTTATGATTCCATCTCCATTCATAGAACAACTTTCAGTATGTAAAGCAATATAGTTACCTTTCTCAGATCTATTCAATAATTTTGCTTTGGAACTTATTTGAAATTCACTGGCATCTGCATTATATTGAAGTAAACCACTAGCAGTCATTGCTGCAGGATCATCTACATTCTGTATTGGCGATAAAAATGTAGGATATAATTTTATACTATCCAATGCTCTTGAGTCCCTCCAAATAATTCCAGAAGTAAGTGACTTACCATCAATACTCTTCATATCCGGATCGATTGGAATTTGAATATTATCTGGATCAATTTTAGCACTAAATGCAATCCATGCTCTTGGGAATTTTTCACAAGAATGATTCATTCGAGTTGCACCCGTAAATATAATTGTCGGTAAAGCAGCTTTTACAGTAATATTTCCATAATAATCAAACTGTTTACTCAAGTAAAACTTGGCATCTTCAGCAATTTTACCCCTAGCCTCTGTTTGTTCTGTTGAATCTAAGAAAATACGATCCATCGTAAAATTCGTCAACATACTATCCCTATCGTAATATGGATATATACCTTTACCTGAGTATTTTCGTCTTGCAGTAATCTCTAAATCACATTTTAGGAAAGTATGGTACTGCGTAATATAATTGGCTACAATTCTAGCATTACTCAAAGGATCCATTTTCGCTTTTTTACGAATAGTCAATTTCATACTATCTGGATATATTCGAGCATCTGCCACATCAATAAATTCAACTTTAGAACAATAAATTGTTTTATCGGATAAACTAAAAAATGCTTTTGGAGCTCTAAATTGTAACGAATCTTGCTTTGGATGAACTGAAAAGAAGTTTGGTCCAACTAAATTCAAATCATTATCAGCAAGCGCTTCTTCTCCTGAATTTGTTTCAATTTCAATCGATTCTTTATCCATCCACCAGTTCAACTTATCCATTTTACAGATATACAGATTAGTAGGAAATGATACCAAAGATGTTCCATCATTTGAAATAAATTCTCCTCTTCTTTCAGCAAATGAAATATGCGATTTTACATTTGAAGATTTGAACGCCATTTCATCTTCTCCTTCTTCAGCATGCGTGTTTTTTAAGTCAAACTCTGCAGTATCCGCATCTATATCCCAACGTTTAAATTTAAAGTCAAAAGAGAAAATTTGAGCTGTTTTCATATCGATTGTTCCTTTACCTCTTAAGCCTTCTGCTCTTACGAAAGCCATTCCACTCAATTTAGCTTCACCTTTGAACATGGCCAACTCATTTCTTGCTGTAGAAGCTGCTTTCAATAGATTATTTTTAGGTATATAGGTAATATAAGCTTCTGCACATGTCACATCAGGAAATTGAATCCCTGATTCTACAGGTTTGTTTACAAATTTTGCTAAACCAACACATGAATCAGGTAAAAATGTAAATAAATTTAATGACGTAGAAGATGATTCAACAAAATCAATTTGTCCTGCACCTTGTAATCCATTATTTGAAAGAATGATTTTGTTGTCATACTTTGCTTTCGTTCCATAAAACTCATATCCCCCAGGAGCAGCTTTAGTAGAGAAACCAAATGAATAATCAGGCATGATTGTTAAATTCTGCTTAATCTTTGGGAAAATTCCTGCAGAAGTTAGTTCTCCAATTACTTTAAAATCTTTTTCATAAAAATTATCTAAACTATCAATGTCAAAAGGTAAAACTGTATAATAAAAACGAGTACTATCATAAGATCCTCTCATAATCGCTTTTGAATTATAATAAACAAAAGAATTTTTAACGGATTTTAGTTTAGGGAAATCCGTAATTTTTTTATTAACACCTGAACGATTTGATGGATCATCTACAAATAATTCACCAACAATTCCTGAAATACTACTGGTCATACCAATAGGTTTTTTACCATCTTTTTCTGACAATGGCATAACCCTAAAGGTTGATTTGTCTGTTTTTAATAATACTATTTTAAAATCTTTATAAACAAATTGAGCATTAATTGCATCTAATTCCATTTTACCAGAATTAATCCAACCTGCAAATTCAAAATTCCTATCTTTTTTAATTGTCACTTCATTTTTCACAGGGAAAACAATTGTGTTTTGCGGTTCTGAAATCCTCACAAAATCAACTGCATTTGCATAAATATCTAGAGATGATAAACTGATTGTAGCAAAGTTTTTCATCATTCTTCGTTTTTCAGTTTTGTCAACATATTCTTGCCGAACAGCTTGTAAATATGCATCTTCTTTTATTTGATCTTCCGTATATCCTTTAAGTTCTTTAGGTTTAAAATCACAAATAAAAACGATGTTATCAAAATCCTTATTTCCAGCTTTAAATTCTATATAATTCATCGTCTTCTTATTTACTGTAACCATTTTTGTTTCAGTATCATAAGAAATAAAACCATATGTAGATAAATCTAACATTAATGATTTTGCTTGCTCAATTGTTTTATTTAATGCAGAAGCTATTTTGCCTTCTGGCATCGTATATTCATCATATTTATAACAATATTTAGAAATTGCTACCAATGGATGAACAGCCTCCATACCCTGAATGTAATCGTATAATTTTTCGTCAAAATAATTTTTCGATTCTAAACGTGCTATTCTTTGTTCTTGAGAAGTACCTATTTCATATGTAATATTCAAGTCACTCGTTTCTGTATTCCAAGTTAACTTAGGCATATACATATCCAACTGATGGTAAGAATCTTCAAATGGTGATTGACCTATTCCTGATTTAGTTCGAGCCATTTCAACCATTTTCTTCTCTAAATCATAAGAAAAATCTACACCTGGATGTGAAATAGAATCGGTTACATTGAAAATCATTTTAATACCTGTTGAAGCAGAGGTTATCCTTTTGGGTGCAATTGTAAACTGTTGTGAACTAGCTAATATAAAAGGCTTTGAATTTCTGTAAATAATTATCTTAGCCGGCGCAGTTGGAATACCTACACCAACGAAGCTACTCCCTTGTAATGAAA
>CALPUT020000265.1 GCA_943326825.2 Chryseobacterium gleum
ATTAGTTAATCCTTCTAAGAATTCTCTATCGTGAGAAACTACGATAAAAGTACCTTCGTAATTTAAAAGTGCATTTTTTAATACTTCTTTACTCTTGATGTCCAAGTGATTTGTAGGCTCATCGAAAATTAAGAAATTTGAAGGACTTAACAATAATAAACATAAGGCCAAACGAGCTCTTTCACCACCAGATAAAACGCCCACTTTTTTATCGACATCTTCACCTGTAAATAAGAATGCACCAAGAATACTTCTTAAATCTTTTCTAATATCACCAATCGCAACGTCATCAACCGTTTCATAAATTGTTTTATTGACATCTAGCCCCTCTGCTTGATCTTGCGCGAAATAAGTAATCTGAACATTGTGACCATAGTTGACAATTCCATCTCCTTCAACTTTACTCATGATACGTTTTAACAATGTCGATTTACCAACACCATTCGCACCTAATAACGCGATTTTTTCACCACGCCCAACAGTTAGATTAATATCTCTAAATAAAACACGATCACCGTATGATTTACCCATATCGTGCATTTCTAAAACCCATTTTCCTGGTTGAACACTTAAAGGGAAGGCTATTTTCATTCCAGAAACAGAATCGTTTTCAACTTCGATTCGTTCTGTTTTTTCTAATTTTTTAATTAATGATTGGGCAAAAGCTGCTTTATTTTTCTTTGCTCTAAATTTATCAATCAACTCTTTTGTTTGCTTGATGTCTTTATCTTGTTGCTTTTTAGCATCACCTAAACGTTCAAGTTCTTCTTCTCTTACAAGCTTGTATTTAGAGTAAGCATAAGGGAAATCTAAAAGTCTACCTTGAGAAATCTCTAGCGTTCTTTTTGTGACGTTATCTAAAAATAATCTATCGTGAGAAATAACGATTACAGCTCCTTCGAAACGTTGAAGGTAATTTTCCAACCAACTAATCGAAATAATATCCAAATGATTGGTTGGCTCATCTAATAATATTACATCTGGCTGATTTACTAAGATACGGGCTAATTCAGCACGCATTTTCCAACCACCAGAAAATGAATTTAAAGTTTGAGTAAAATCATAATCAGAAAAACCTAGACCTCTTAATGCAGAAGATATTTTTTCTTCCCACATAAATCCTTCATGTAAATTGAATTCGTGATTTAAATCGCTTAATTCATCAAGAAGTCCTAAATAATCATCAGATTCATAATCTGTACGAACAGTTAAAGCATGATTTATCTCTTCAATTCTATGTTTTAAAGTTGTAAGTGTTTCATTGGATTGATTTAGAAATTCAAATACCGAAAGATCAGTGTCGATTTTTATATCTTGTGTTAAATATCCAATGACAACATCTTTTGGTTTGTGAACTTTTCCTTCAGTCGGATTATCTTTTCCTGAAATCAATTTCAATAAAGTCGATTTTCCAGCACCATTTTTACCTGCTAAACCTATTTTATCTCCTTTATTGATCTGTACATTAATACCTTGAAATAAATATCCTTGTGGCAAATGAACGCCTAACTGCTCTAAATTAATCATGTTGTAAAGTTAGGAAAACTTTTTTGTTTTCACTATTGATAATCATTGACTTTACAGAGTTATATAGAATTTCCAATGAGTAAATACAAGCCGAATTCAAGGGGTTATTTTTGAGGCGATAGGGATGTTTATTAAAAATCGTATTCTTAATTAACAATTCATATTGAAAAAGTTTGTAAATTATATTCTAAACGAGGCTTTTACCTTCATACATTTGTTTTATGGCAGACGTAGAATCAATAATTGCATTAATAAATCTGATCGATGATCCAGATGAGAACATTTTCTTACATGTTCGTGATCGTTTATTGAAATACGGGCCAGATGCAATTCCATATCTTGAAAATTCATGGGAAGTCAAAGATTTCGGAATGCTTTTTCAAAATAGAATTGAAAATCTAATCCATGAAATCCAATTTGAAGATTCAAAAAGTGAATTATTGAAGTGGAAAAATTCTTCAGAAAAGGATTTACTAAAAGGAGCGATTCTTATTGCAAAATATCAATATCCTGGTTTACATGATGAGAAAGTGTATGCTGAGATTGAGCGTATTCAAAAAGATATTTGGTTAGAAATCAATAATAAACAAACAGCTTTAGAAAAGGTTTATATTTTTAATAAAGTTATTTTTGATTTGCATCATTTTCATGGAGATGCAAAACATTTTCATTCGCCACTCAATTCATACATCAATACTGTTTTAGAAACGAAAAAGGGAAATCCTTTAAGTTTGAGTATCATTTATAGTATTATAGCACAAAATTTGAATATTCCGATTTACGGTGTTAATCTACCAAATCATTTTGTACTGGCATTTTTAGATGAGTTTGGTGTTCGAAAATACATTGCGGAAGAAAATAAACACGGTGTATTGTTTTACATTAATCCATTTTCAAAAGGAACTGTTTTTGATGAAAATGAAATCAAATCTTTTTTAACGGGAATCAATCAACCACATTTAAAAGAATACTTTGAACCTTGTTCGAATACTTCAATTTTGAAGAGAATGTTAACGAATTTAATTTCTTCTTTTCAAGAAGTAGGGAACTCTGAAAAAGTAAAAGAGTTGATAGAATTAAGAGAATTATTAGAAGATTAATTCAGTTCTAATAACATCCAAAGATCACAAGCAAAATGTCCAGATTCGCCTAACGGGGAATTTAATTTCTTAAAACCAACAGATTCATATAGGTTTACTGCATTGCTCAATTCTGGAAGTGACTCTAAATAAAGTGAGGATTGATTGAGCTCTTTCGCTTTATCAATACATTTCTGCATTAATTCATAACCTATCTTTTTTCCGCGAGCATCTTTGGAAACATATAATTTCACTAACTCAACACAGTTATTTGGTAATCCTTTTGTTGGGAAAAGTCCACAACCACCAACCATTTCTCCATTTAATTCAGCAATAAAATAAATGCTTTTTGGGTTCTGGAATAATTCAAAAAGTGAGTCTGTTGTTGGATCTGTATAAACAGTTCCAGGCTTATCTACACCAAACTCTTTAAGTGAAGTTCGAATAATTGAAGCAATTTTTTGATTGTCCTCAGGTTTTATTTCGCGAATTTTCAGGCTCATTTTATTTTTACCTCTAGATCAAACTTTTTCAATTCTCTAAATAATTCATTATTAGGATCAACTTTTATTGTCTTCGAAGGCATTTTAACTTCCATATTTTCTAATGGATCATAAATTGTAAAGTGTAAATTACAATTTCCTTCATGTTGTAAAAACAATTTGTTTAAATCAGAAATCAATATTTGATCAATTGCTTTTGTCGAAAGTTTAACGTGAATTGAATTTGCTTTTGTTTCTCTTAAATTAGCCAACATCTCTATCGAGTTGATAACAAATTCATATTCAGATCTTCTTGGTGGAATTTCAATTTTCCCTTTTATGGCGATAAATGCACCGGGAGTAATGAAGTGCTTGAACTTTAAAAAATTCTCACGCCACAAAAACAATTTAAAAGAATCCGTGTAATCTTCAATTTGAATAGTTCCGAAAGGATCTCCATTTTTGGTGATGCGATGCTCTGCTTCAGTAATTGTACAACCAATCAATAAATCTTTGTTTTTATGCGTTTCCATGTCATTTAACATGGCGATACTTCCATTACAAAATGAATCTATTTCGATTTGAAAATCATCTAGCGGATGACCAGAAATGAAAATCCCTACAACTTCTTTCTCACGATTTAATTTATAAATGCTTCCCCATTCTTCTGCTTTTGGAATTTCAGGTTCTGGCATTTTTGTTCCAGTACCTTCACCAAACATCGATACTTGTGATGAGTTTTCACTTTCTTGAAAGCTTGCTCCAAAACGCATGACATTCTCCATGAAAAGACGACCATTAGAATCTTCTTTAAAGAATTGAGCTCTATGAATATTTTTGAATGAATCAAATCCTCCAGCATAAGCTAAACTTTCAAATGCTTTTTTAGTGCAAAGTCTTAAGTTAACACGTTTAGCAAATTCAAAAATATTTTGATAAGGACCATTTTCAGCTCTTTCTGAAATAATTGCTTCAACAGGAGCACTTCCTAAACCTTTAATCGCACCTAAACCAAAGCGGACAGCTCCTTCTTTGTTTACAGTAAATTGATAATTGGATTCATTAACATCTGGCCCTAATACAGGAACACCCATTCGTTTACATTCTTCCATGAAAAAGGAA
>CALPUT020000266.1 GCA_943326825.2 Chryseobacterium gleum
ACAGTATTTCCTGAGTTATAGTTAACTTTGTTACAAGTTTAAGAATTTTAAAGCAAATTGCATTGAAAGTATTCATTTTAGATAATTACGATTCATTTACATACAACCTTTCTCACTATGTTGAAAGCTTTGATGTTGAAGTCTGCGTTAGACTAAATGATCAATTTGAACTTTCTGAAATTGAAGAATTTGATAAAATAATACTTTCTCCTGGCCCTGGACTTCCTAAAGATGCAGGAAAATTGATGGAAGTGATTCAACAATATCATTCAACAAAACCAATTCTTGGAGTTTGTCTTGGAATGCAAGCTATAGGTGATTTTTTTGGAGAAAAATTAATCAATTTAGAAACTGTGAAACATGGGGTTCAAGAAGAAATACTAATTACTTCACCATCACCTATTTTTGAAACTATTGATTCATCTTTACTAGTTGGATTATATCACAGTTGGGCAATTCAACCTTTTGAAAACAATGCGAATATTGAAATAACTTCAAAATCTGAATTTGGAGTTACAATGTCAATTCAACATAAAAAGCTTCCTGTTTATGGGGTTCAATTCCATCCTGAATCGATTTTGACACCTGAAGGAAAAAAAATAATTGAAAATTTTATAAAACAATAGTTTCTATTAAACTTTGTAATTTATTTTAATACTACATTTTCAAATGAGGTTTTGTCTCGTTTAGATGTTAGAAATAATTCAATTAATTTTTCGTCTGATTTTTTTAGATCCTCTATTTTTTTACGACACTCTTCTGATTTACATTTAATTAAGATTTTATCCAATTTCATTTTTAGAATTGGAGGTAAAAACAACCTGTATTTAGAATCAGTTGAATGAGTTGGACAAGAATCAATTGCTTTGAAAGCATTATCATAGTCTTTGATATTAAAATAAACAGCGGCTAAATTTAAAATCGACTCATCAAAAGTTGAAGACAATTTAATTACTTCTTTATATTTACTTATTGCATTTTTGTGATCTCCTAATTTTTCAAAACAACTCCCCCAATTATTCAATACATGTATATTACTTGGATTTAATAAATGAGCTTTACTGAAATAAGTTTTGGCTTTTTCAAAATCATTCAATGAAAAATAGGCAACACCTATAAACCAATCTATCGGCATTGAAGTTGCATCAATTTTATAAAAATCATTTTTTGCCATTTCACCATAATAAATTACCGATTTCCAATCAGCATGGTAATGTGAATCAAAAAGAGAACGTGTAAATTTCTCGCCTTGATATCTTTTAACCGAAATCAAAAGCGAAATAGGAACAATAACAATTGTAAAAAATATATAAACATATCGAATCGGCAGACTTTTATCAACGACTTTGTTTTTATTATAATCTACAATAACTAAAGATAACATCAACATTAGAAACAATTGATGTTCAATCCTTTCTAATGGGAAATCAAAAAAAGCAATGATCATATAGCCTATTAAAAAAATAAATAGAATCAATGAATTTATGCTTTCTTGAAAATTGCTTTTTATAATTTTTATTAAATAGTAAAACGCGAATATGAAAATAGAAAGGTAAAAAATTAATCCAATAATGCCGTTTTCACATAAAACCCATAAAAAATCATTATGAGGTCTTTGAAATGTTGTTAATGATCTCCTAACAAGCCAGTTGTCATAATTACTCAATCCGTAAGAAGGGATATTCAATTGCCAGTTTCCATTTCCTACTCCTAAAACAGGATGCTCTTTCGCCATTTTCATGGAATTCACCCAAATGGAAGCTCTTTCTGAAGCACTATCACTATTAAAAAACCCTTTAAATCGATCTAGATTTGAAAAGGTCAATACTGAAAATAAAGTAATTAATGCTATTGCTACAATGGTAAACTTTTTTAAATTGAATAAAGCTTTCTGTTTGATATAGAATATAAACCAAACCATTAAAAACAATATAATACAAACAGCTAAAGAAAGAAAGACTGCTCTTGTTTGTAAAAACCAAATAAACAATAGATTCGAGAAAATAACACCAACAACGATCACTCGTAATTTTTTGAATTTAATGACTGAAATAATTAAAAATGGTAACGTCATAAATAGTATGGAAGACAATAAATTTTTATGTCCCATCGTTGCATTTATTCGATATAAAAATTCTCTAAACGGTAATTCTTCTGAATTTAGTTCTAATAATTGTTTCACTATCATTAATATAACTATTACAGAAAAAACAATTATCGCTTTTAAAATCGTTTCAAAATTCAATATTTGATTCACCAATAAAAAGACTGTTATCAAAAGGAAAACCAGTTCTACGCTATATTTGGATAAAACATAAAAACTTTCAGAGGTTAATATCGAATAATTAGTTGAAATAATACCTACACCTATAAAAGCTAGAAAAACAATAAAAATCTTATTTTTCAAAAATGAAAAATCAAATTTTATTTTTTTTATTAAAATCCTATGTGCAATTAATGAAAGTATTATTATTTCAAAAACCGTTAAAAACAATTGTCTTGAGATTAAGACTGGATCGACAATTGATTCACTGTAAATAAAAGGGATTAAGACTATTAAAAAGAAAAATAAACTATCAAATAGTGTAGTTTTCTTTTTAACTGTTTTGGTGACTATTTTTTTGGCTTTCATTAAAATAATTCTAGTAATTTGACAATCTCTTCGAATGAATTAAAAGCATGCAAACATATCCTTAATCCCTCTCTTCCTTTTGGAACTGTTGGAGAATAAATAGGCTTTATACCAAAATTAGCTTTTTGTAATTTTAGAGCTAATTCTTTTGTTTTCTCTACATCTCCAATTTCTAACAATTGAATCGGAGAATGAATATCTGATGAAAAATTAAATTCCTTAAATGTTTCTCTAAAATAGGCTATTACTTCTTTTAGTCTGATCCGTTGAGTTTCATTTTGATTGTACTCAATCACTTTACCAATTCGATTATAACTTTCAGGAGGTAATGCGGTTGTATAAATAAATGATCTTGAAAAATTTATCTGGTAATCAATTAATTCTTTACTCCCTAGAATTACAGCTCCATGTGAACCAAATGCCTTTCCAAAAGTAACCAAACGAGCAAAAACTGCTTTTTCAATTCCTTCTTGATGAACCAATCCTCTTCCATTTTCTCCAAAAACTCCAGCAGCATGTGCTTCGTCAACAACCAAATACGCATTGTGTTTTTGACAAACTTTAGCAATTGCTTTCAATGGAGCAATATCGCCATCCATGGAATACAATGATTCTATGGAAACATAAATTGTACCTGTTAACTTTTCAAGTATCCGCTCTAAATCAATGATATCATTATGCTTGAAGGATATAGATTCTGCAAAACTCATTCGAACACCATCTCTTACACTGGCGTGAATATATTCGTCATACAAAACAGTATCTCCACGCTGAGGAACACAACTAAAAAAACCAATGTTTGCGTCGTAACCTGAGTTGTAAATTAAAGCTGATTCCGTTCCGAACAAAGTGGCTAATTTCTCTTCGGTTGCTAAAGCAATTTTTGAAGTACCTGAAATCAAACGAGAACCTGTACTTCCATTTTGAGTTGGGTATTCTGATTCAAATTTAACTTTCGACAAACCCAAATAATCGTTCGAAAAGAAATCAATTGCTCCTTCAAACGAAGAAAGGGAACGTATTGTCCCCTCTTCTATTCTTTTATTTAGTTTGTTTTTTAGTTTTGAATCCATTATTTGATTGAACCATATAAGGCATAAAAGGACATATAAGTTTTTTGTTGTTGATAGTTAAAAGTTGAAGGTTAAGATCGAAAAATTAACTATTAACTATTAACTATTAACTATTAACTATTAACTATTAACTATTAACTATTAACTAATCTCTAATGACTAGCTACTAATGACTATACAGAAGTTACTTTACGCGGTTCGAAACCTGCTTTTTTAGCTTCTTCTAAATCGATTGCTCTTTGTGCTTCTTTTGCTTTTCTTGCTTCGATGATTTCATCTGGATTTGAAACTGGTTGTTCACCATCAGCAAAAGGTGCTTTCGCAATTAAACCTAAAATATCAAACATCTCTTTATCCTCGTTGTATTCTGGATTTGGAGTCGTTAACAATTTATCTCCTGCGAAAATAGATCCTGCTCCAGCCATGAAACATAACGCTTGCGCTTCCATGTTCATTTTTGTTCTACCAGCTGATAAACGTACAACTGATTC